>NZ_JASAUS010000103.1:0-33504 GCF_029953005.1 Bradyrhizobium sp. Mp27
AGGCCAGCGGCCATATTGTGCCGCGCGCAAAGGCCGGACATATGACCGCACCGTCCCAATGTGTGAAATCGACTGAAAAAAGCTCTTGCCTCGCGGGCCGTTCCACATATGGGGGTATTCAGGATGTCGTTTCGTTTCAAGGCAATCGCAGCCGCGGCGCTGTCGATTGCTACACTCGTTACCAGTGGGCTGGCTCAGGCCGCGGACCTGCCGGTCAAGGCTGCCAAGAAAGCGTCGGACGTCCCGTTCTTCCTGGTGATCGACAACCGCGTCACGTTCTCCTGGATGCCTAAGGGCACTGACCCCGGCATGTGGAGCGTCAATCCGAACGGCAGCATCAACGGTACGACCGCCAAGCAGGTCTATTCGTTCACACACTTCGACCTCTGGGCCTATGGCACCAACTTCTTCACCATCTCGATGTTCAAGTCGGGCCATAACGACCCTGCTTCGCCCTGTATCGCACCTGGTCTGTCTTCCTCCTTCGGTGCAGCCGACTGCGCCGGCGCGACCGAGATCTACGGCCTGTTCCGCTCGACCTTCGGCTGGAACCAGCTCTTCAACACCAAGGCCTTCACCACGGGGCCGCTGCAGAACATTTCGTTTGAAGTCGGTATGGATGGCAATTCCGAGAACACCTTCTTGGCGCCCGCGAAGCGGGACGTCGTTGCCGGTCTCCAGTTCGCCTTCGATCTTCCTTACAAGGGCTACATCAACGTCGAGCCCTTGATGTACTGGGAGTTCTCCAACCACAACGCCTTCACTCAGTGCGGCAGCGGTTTTGCTGGCCCCCTCCCGGGTGTGAGCTGTAACTCCGATGGCAATGTCAGCTATAACCCGACCTGGGCCGTCGAAATCAACTACTACATGGACCTCGGCTTCCTGCCGCCGAACATGCAGTTCTGGTCCATCAGCGGCCGCGCCGGGTGGTATGGAGCGAAGGGCGACTCGAACGGCCTTCCCGCGCTCTCCGGCCCTGGCCGGTTCTCCACTGCTTCCAAGGTCGAGTTGAACAGCGAACCGATCCGCCTGACCTTCGACGCTTCGAAGGCCGCCTGGGGTGACAAGTACTCGCACTTCGTCGATCTCTGGGTGGCCTACCGCTACTGGCAGAACAAGTTCGGCCTCGACCACAACGCCATGCCCGGCGTCTGCACGGTCGCCGCGACCGGCCAGAGCACCAACAGCTGCACCGAGTCCACGGTGTACGGTGGCGTCACTGTGAAGTTCTGATCGACTGAATGTCTCCAGGTTTGAATGACGCCGCGCAGGAATGCGCGGCGTCATTAGCGTTTCCGAGCGTAGGGTGGGCAAAGGCGCAACGCGCCGTGCCCACCATCTCTCCGAGCGATTGGGATTGGTGGGCACGCTTCGCTTTGCCCACCCCACGAAGGCGAGTTCTTGGAGTTCGCTACTACGTCCACACGCCGTCGTGCAGCGCTTCGGCTTCGTCCTCGAGCAGCGGCCCCACAACTTCCGTCGGCCTCTGGCCGCTGGCAAGAACCTCGCGGCACGGCAAATCGAGCGTGGGGTTCTCCGGATGGTTGCCGGTGACGCCGCGCAGGCGGTGCTCGCTGAGGCCGTAGACCACACGGCCGATGCCGGCCCAGTAGATCGCGCCGGCACACATCGCGCAGGGCTCTGCGGAGGAATAGAGCGTGGCTTTCGCCAGCACCTCGCGGTCGAGCATACGGCAGGCTTGCGTGGCCGCGAGGCGCTCGGCATGTGCGGTGCCGTCGTGGTCGGGCATGTAGCCGTTCTCGGTCTCGATCAGCACCTTGCCTGCGGCATCGACGACGACGCAGCCGAACGGATGGTTGCCATGGGTGAGCGAGCGGCGCGCGACCGTAAAGGACAGGCGGAGGAAGTGCTCGTCGCGCTCGGATCCGCCGCTCATCGCTCGTCCCTGGTCAATGCCCCGCCATATGCCGGCCGACCACGGTCAGATCGGCTTCGCTGGTTCGTGCTTCATAC
Organism: Bradyrhizobium sp. Mp27; assembly: GCF_029953005.1. Classification (NCBI taxonomy): domain Bacteria; kingdom Pseudomonadati; phylum Pseudomonadota; class Alphaproteobacteria; order Hyphomicrobiales; family Nitrobacteraceae; genus Bradyrhizobium; species Bradyrhizobium sp. Mp27. The sequence goes on from NZ_JASAUS010000103.1 coordinate 1,975, forward strand.
ACGAATTCGCCGTGGAACATCACCACCAGCCGATCGGAGAGTTCGAGCAATTCGTCGAGATCCTCGCTGACGAGCAGCACAGCGGCGCCACGGTTGCGGGCGGCCATGATCTCGGCGTGGATCTGCGCCACGGCCGCGAAGTCGAGGCCGAAGCAGGGATTGGCCGCGATCAGCACCTCGACGTTGCCGCCAAGCTCGCGCGCCAGCACGGCGCGCTGCACGTTGCCGCCCGACAGCGCCGCGATCGGCGTATCGGGTGTGCGGGTCTTGATCTTGTACTGCGCGATCTTCTTCTTCGCATCGTCCCGGAAGGCGCCGCGGTTGAGCCACCAGCCGCCGCTGGCGAAGGGCGCGCGGTCGAATTCGCGGAAGGCGATGTTGTCGGCGACGCTCATGCCGCCGACACAGGCGTTCTTGAGCGGTTCCTCGGGCAGGAGCGACATCTTGTGGCGCCGCATCTCCTCGCGGCTGGCATGATAGGAATCGCCGGCGACGCGCACTTCTCCGCTCTCCGCCTCGCGCTGGCCGGCCAATACCTCGACGAGCTGGCGCTAGCCATTGCCGGAGACGCCGGCAATCCCGACGATCTCGCCGGCGCGGACCGTGAGTGAGACGTCGTGCACGGCGATGGCGCCCGCGTTGTCGAGCGCGCGGACTTTTGCCAATTCCAGCCGGGCCTGGCCGGCTTCGCCGGTGCGCGGCGGCTGCACGGTCAGTTCTTCGGCACCGATCATGGTTCGCGCCATCGCATCCGGTGTGAGTTCGGAAACCTTGCCGGCACCAGCGAGCTTGCCGCGGCGCAGGATCGTGACGTCGTCGGCGAAGGCCATGACCTCGCGGAATTTGTGCGTGATCATCAGGATGGTCAGTTCGCCCTTGACGACCAAGTCGCGGAGCATGCCGAGCACTTCGTCGGCCTCCGCCGGCGTCAGCACCGAAGTCGGCTCGTCCAGGATCAGGAAGCGGCGCTTCAGATAGAGCTGTTTGAGGATCTCGCATTTCTGCCGCTCCCCGGCGGAGATGTCGGAGACCTTGGCGCCGAGCGGCACCTTGAACGGCATCCGCGCCAGAAAAGCCTCGAGCTCCTTCATCTCCTTCGGCCAGTTCACCACGGCCGGCACATCGTCGCGGGCCAGCACGAGATTTTCGGCAACTGTCATGGCCGGCACCAGGGTAAAATGCTGGTAGACCATGCCGAGGCCGAGCGCGTGGGCGTCCTTTGGATTTGCGATCGCCTGCTCGCGGCCGCCGACGAGGATGTCGCCTTCGGTCGCGTGGTAATAGCCCATGATGCATTTGACGAGCGTCGACTTGCCGGCGCCGTTCTCTCCGAGCAGCGCGTGGAACGAGCCCGGCCGCACCTTCAGCTCGACATTGTCGAGCGCGAGGAAGTCCCCGAAGCGCATTGTCATCGCGATGGCGTCGACGCCGAAGGCACCCGCTGGCGGCGGCGTTTCGCCGATGATCACGAAATAGCTCCGATGAAGGCGTCCGACGTCGAGACCGCACCGAACACGCCGCCCTGCATCTTGATCATCTTCAGTGCATGATCGTGATTACTCTTGTCGGTGGCGCCGCAGCAATCGTGCAGCAGGACGCATTCGAAGCCGCGGTCGTTGGCCTCGCGCATCGTGGTGTGAACGCAGACGTCGGTCGTGATGCCCGTGAGCACGATGTTCTCGATGCCGCGCACGCGCAGGATCAGCTCCAGGTCGGTGGCGCAGAACGAGCCCTTGCCGGGCTTGTCGATGATCGGCTCGCCCGGCAGCGGCGCCAGCTCCTCGATGATGTCCCAGCCGGGCTCGCCGCGAACGAGGATACGCCCGCAAGGGCCGGGATCGCCGATCCCGGCACCGATCTGGCGCGAGCGCCAGCGCTTGTTGGCGGGAAGGTCGGAGAGATCGGGGCGATGGCCCTCGCGGGTATGGATGATGTGGAAGCCTTGGGCGCGCATGGTCGCGAGCAGCTTCTTGTTCGGCTCGATCGGCGCCCGCGTCAGCGAGAGGTCGTAGCCCATCTTGTCGACATAGCCGCCGATGCCGCAGAAATCGGTCTGCATGTCGATGATGACGAGCGCGGTGTTTTGGGGGCGGAGATCGCCATTGTAGGGCCAGGCGTAGGGCTCGGACTTGATATAGCGCTCGGGCATGATTTCGCTCTCTAGCGGGTGATCGACAATTCGGCCGGGGCTCCGGTCAGCGTGCGTTTCGGCGAGCAGGTGATGATCATGATCGCCAGCGTCAGGATGTAGGGGGCGGCGTTGAAGAGGTGATAGCCGGAGGTGACGCCGACCGATTGCAGTGCAGGGCCCAGGGCCGCGGCACCGCCGAAGGCGAGCGAGGCCCACAGGCAGAGCAGAGGATCCCAGCGCGCGAAGATCACGAGGGCCACGGCCGTGATGCCCTGGCCTGAGGAGAGGCCCTCGTTCCAGCTTCCGGGATAGAACAGCGACAGGAACGAGCCGCCGATGCCGGCAAGGAAGCCGCCGACCATGGTCGCGCGCAGGCGGATCAGCAACACTGAATGGCCCATGGCGCGCGCGGCATCGGAGCTCTCGCCGGCGGTGCGGATCAAAAGGCCCCAGCGCGTGGTGCGGAAGGCCCAAAAGAGGATTGGCGCGAGCGCGACGCCGATCAGGAACAGGACGTTGACGCGCAGCGCGGCGCGGACCTGCGGGATGTCGCTCCACCAGCCAAAATCGATCGCGGGCAGCCGCGGCGCGGTGGGCTCGATCAGCGGCTTGCCGAGATAGAAGGCAAGGCCGGTGCCGAACAGCATCAGCGCGATGCCGACCGCGATATCGTTGACGCGGGGCAGCGAGCAGATACCGGCGTGCAATGCGCCCAGCAGTGCACCTGTGATGCCGGCGGCGAGCACGCCGAGCCAGGGCGAGCCCGTGAGATAGGAGATGCCGTAGGCGCTCATCGCGCCCATCACCAGCGTGCCTTCGAGGCCGAGATTGATGCGGCCGGAGCGCTCGGTGATGCATTCGCCCAGGCTCACGAACAGGAACGGCGTCGAGACGCGGATGGCTCCGCCGAGCACGGCGAGGGGGACAGTCCAGAGCCCGATCGATCCGTCTGCCATCTCAGGATTTTCCCTTCAAGAATCCAATGCGGCCGTAAAGCGCATCGCTGGCCAGCACGAAGACGAAGATGATGCCCTGAAGCACCAGAACGGATGCGTCGGGCAATCCGAGACGGCGCTGCAACAGGCCGCCGCTGGCGCTGATGCCGCCGAGCAGGATCGCGACGGGAATGATCGCGAGCGGATTCTGCCGGGCGAGGAAGGCGACGAGAATGCCGGTGAAGCCGTAGCCCGCCGCAAGGTTGGCGTTGGTGCGCCCCTGCACGGCGGCAACCTCGACCATGCCGGCAAGGCCCGCGGCGCCGCCGGCGAGGAAGCAGATGGTCAGGATCAACTTGCTGACGCCGAGACCGACGATCTTTGCGGCGCGGATGTTGCCGCCGGCGACGCGCGCGGCGAAGCCGAACACGGTGTGATAGATCAGGACGTAGGCAGCGATCGCGGCGATCAGGCCGAAGACGAGGCCCCAATGCACGTCGGTGCCGGAAATGCTGCCGATCATGTTGGCGGCGCCGATCTCGCGCGTCGACGGCTTGTTGAGGCTGGCGGGATCGCGCATCAGCCCCTCAACGAGATGGTTGAGGATCGCGAGCGCGATGTAGACGAGCAGCAGGCTCGAGATGGTCTCGTTGACGCCGCGATACTGGCGCAGCGCGCCCGACAGCATGATCCACAGGCCGCCCCCGATCACGCCGCCGATAACCATGGCAATTTGGACGACGAGCGGCGGCATGCCCTGAAGCGCCAGCGCGGCGCTGGTCGCCGACAGCGCGCCGATCAGGAGCGCGCCTTCGCCGCCGATGATGACCATGCCGAGCTGTGCCGGCAGTGCGGTGCAGAGCGCGGTGAGGATCAGCGGCGCAGCACGCGTCAACGTATTCTGCCAGGAGAACCAGGTGCCGAAAGCGCCGTAGTACATATAAAAATAGAGATCGAGCGGGTTCTTGCCGAACATCGCGACGAAGATGCCGAAGATCACGAGCGCGCCGGCCAGCGCCGCGCCCGGGATCAGGATGTATTCGATTGTCGCGCCGTGGCGCTGGAGAAAGCCGGGATCGGCGGCCGGGGCAATTGTCCCGGCCGCTTCAGTAGAATCCGCGGCTTCCGTTGTCACGAAGTCGCTCCGATCACGCCTTCGACCAGGTAGTCCATCTTCTCCAGCTCAGGATCCTTCTGGCCGCGATCGGTGCCAGCCGCGATCACCGTCTTGCCCTTGTTGTCGACCAGCCCGCCCTTGAAGATGGCGTAGCCCTCCGCCGACAGGAATTTGGCCTTGACCTCGTCGGCGTGCTTGCGCGCTTCGGCGGAGACTGCCTCACCGTAGGGCGAGGTCTTGACGATCTCTTCCTTGAGTCCGCCGCGATAGAAGTTCGGGATGTTTTCGCCGGCGGCGATCATCTTGACGAACTTCGGATAGAGCGCTTCCCAATTCCACTCGGCGCCGGTGAGATACGCCTTCGGCGCCAGCGGCGACTGGTTGGTGTGATAGCCGCAGACGAAGGCGCCGCGGCGCGCCGCGTTCTCGACCATGGTCTTCGGACCGTCGACGTGGCAGGTGAGTACGTCGACGCCCTGATCGATCAGGCTGTTGGTGGCTTCGGCCTCCTTGACCGGCATCGACCAATCGCCGGTGAAAATAACCTGGGTGGTGGCCTTGGGATTGGCGAGTCTGGCGCCGAGCGCGAAGGCGTTGATGTTGCGCAGCACCTGCGGGATCGGCTTGGCGGCAACGAAGCCGAGCTTGCCGCTCTTGGAGGTGTAGCCGGCGACGATGCCCGAGATGTACTGGGCCTCGTCGATATAGCCAAAATAGCTGCCGGCGTTCTTCGGGTCCTTGTCGCTCCACAGGCCGCCGCAGTGCTCGAAGCGCAGCTTCGGGAACTTGGTGGCCATCTTGATCATGTGCGGATTGTAGTAGCCGAACGAGGTCGGGAAGAGCAGGGTGGCGCCGTCGAGGTTGATCATGGACTCGATCGTCTTCTCGACCGCGTCGGTCTCCGGCACCTTCTCTTCCTCGACGACCTTCAGCCCCGGAATTTTCTTCAGTGCCGCCGCGCCCTGCGCATGCGCCTGGTTGTAGCCGTAGTCGTCACAGGAGCCGACATAGATGAAGCCGATGGTGGTATCGGCCGCGAAGGCGGGACGGACGCCCGCTGCCGCACCGAGGGTCAGGGCCGCGCCGCCCTGCAACAAATGACGTCGTGAAATCTTGCCGAAATCCATTGCTCGCTCCCCTTGGCGGATGTGGCGGAGCCTGGGGATAAGATGTCGCAAGCTTCGTGCCAGAGGCCACGGAGGGGTCAATTGACCTGAAGTCATTGAAAAGTATCGTGTTTGTAAATTTTCAGAATCCTGTCGAGTAAGTCGGCAGATTATTTTTTGAGCAAATTATATCAATTGTATGCAATGGAGTTGAGCAGCCAGGCCAGCTCGTGTGTGTCCATGGCGGGAGCTACGATCTGCCGGCAACTCGCATTCATGCTACCCACGCGCGGATCGGGACCACGTTCGTGATTTTTTGCTGGCACCGAACTTGTATCGATCGCCGCCAGGGCCGCCGCCGCGGTCTCAAGAGATGGGAAGCTCGTCGAGATGGTTGCTGGTAACGCCGTTCAGAATGCATCGCTCGGCGGGGAGATCGTGCGACGGATCGACGAGCTCGCCGCGATCTCGGAAGACGGCGACAAGCTCACCCGCATCTATCTCACCAACGAGCTGCGCAAGGCCGCTGACCTCATCCTGGGCTGGATGCGCGAAGCCGGCATGAGCGCGCATCTCGATGCGATCGGGAATGTCTGCGGACGCTACGAAGGCGAGCAGGCGGGGGCGCCCTGCCTGATGCTCGGCTCGCACTACGACACGGTGCGCGATGCCGGGAAATGGGACGGGCCGCTGGGGGTGACCACGGCGATTGCCTGCGTCGCCGATCTCAACCGCCGCGGCAAGCGCCTGCCGTTCGCGATCGAGGTGATCGGCTTTGCCGATGAAGAGGGGGTACGTTTCGCCTCGACGCTGCTCGGAAGCCGGGCGGTGGCGGGCACCTTCGACGAGAGCGTCCTGAACACGCGCGACCGCGACGGCGTGTCGATGCGCGATGCGCTCGTCGCGTTCGGCCTCGATCCCGATCACATCGGCGCGGCCGCGCGGGCACGGCGCGAGCTGCTCGCCTATCTCGAATTGCACATCGAGCAGGGCCCGGTGCTGGAAGCCCAGAACCTGCCCGTCGGTGTCGTCACTGCGATTGCGGGCGCGACACGGCTCGCTGCGCGGCTGACCGGCATGGCCGGTCATGCCGGCACCGTGCCGATGGCACTGCGCCGTGATGCGCTTACCGGCGCGGCCGAATGCGTCGGCGCGATCGAGCAGTTTTGCCGCACCGACGCGGACGGGCTGGTCGGCACCGTCGGCTATATCCAGGCGAGGCCCGGGGCGACCAATGTCATCCCGGGCGAAGTGTCCTTCACCATCGACATGCGGGCACCGACCGACATGCATCGCAAGCGCGCGGTCGCCGACATCGTCCGCCAGATCGAGGCGATTGCAAAACGCCGGCAATTGGCGCTTCAGCTCGATGTCACTCACGAGAACCGCACCGCGCCTTGCGCACCCTGGCTGAAGGATCAGATCGCGCAGGCGATCGCTGCCGAGGGCGCGTCGGTGTTCGAGCTGCCGAGCGGGGCAGGGCACGACGGCATGGCGATGATCGATATCGCCGATGTCGGCATGATCTTCGTCCGCTGTCGCGGCGGCATCAGCCACCACCCGGACGAGCACGTCGAGCTCGCCGATGCCGACGCCGGCGCACGCGTGCTGCTGCGGGTGATCGAGAATTTCAGGCCGCGGGAGGGCTGCGCCGGCGCGAAGTGATTGCCTGAAGCCCGCAAGTCACCGGGTAGAGATACGAATCAGTCATGTTTAAAATGGTGGCCGCCATCACGGGGTCACGAGACATCAGCCGATTGACGCATATGAACAGCGACATCTCTTTTCCATCACATCGTGAGAACCGGTTCTACCAGGGGATGGCTGCGACCTTCGTCGCCAACGCTCTTCAGGCGGTCAATTTTCTCGGTGATCGCTTCCTGAGACAATCGCATCATGCGTTGTCGAACATCGAGGATCTCTACCGGCACTCGATGGACAGTGCCTTTTCGGTGACCGAGGCCTTCCTCGTCACGGGAGCGCCGCATGCTTCCGCCTATTACCCGCGCGACTTCGCCTGGTTTTACCCCGACGTTCTCGATCCTGAAACCATCATGGATGCTCAGGACGCGGTCCGTCGGGCGCGCCTGCTCGAAAAGAGCGTTCGCCTGCTGCTGGAGGCGGTTCGCGCCGACGTGGTCACGACGACCATCGTTCCTGCGGGGCGCGGGCGGTACCTCGGCGTGAATTATTTCTCGCGGCCCTCGGACACGCTGCTCGGCGTTCTCGCCGGTCTCCAGCAGATGATAGGTGCCGACGAGAGAGCGTCTTCCTATCTGGCGATGTCGCAATGCGCACATGCCGGCCGCCTGTTGCTGGCCGAGTATGGCGTCGACCTGAAGCGCGCGATCCTTCAGCTTGCGAGCGAACTGGAGCCATTTGACACTGATGGCACCAGATATCTGCTGTGCGATGCCGGCGGGCCTCGCTCTGCGGCAACGGATACGCGGGCCGAGCGCAGGCGCTTCGTCACCAACGCCTGCGTCTACACGACGTTCGTGTGGGGCGCGCAGCTCGGGATCGTCGACGACAACGAACTGAAGCGGCTGCTCGGTCGCGACCTTGCGCAGTACAAGCGAGATCTGCTCCGTTTGTTCGGCAAGGACGGCTATATCAGGCATTCGCTTGACGGCCCGGCGGGCGCACCGGTGTCCTTGGTGGCCCTGGACTTCGTCAGCGTGCATCGCGGCTTCTGGGACATGAACGATGCCGGCGAGCGGGCGCTGTTTGCGGCTACGACGGATCTGATCATCGCCGAGCCGCGCTTTCGCATCCCCAGCACGTTCCACTTCCTGGTGTCCGCGGATAATCCACGGAACAAGATGATCCACAAGATCGCGGCGCCGGCCTATCAGGGGCGTTCGTCGTGGCCGACATTCAATGTCGAATTCGCGGATCGGATGCTGGATTTTGATGAAGCCTCAGGGAGCGATACCTATCGGGCTTGCGCGCAGGGGATATTGAAGGACATTCGGACCGCGACCGAGGTCCATGGCGGCTATCAGGAGCTGATCTCGGAGCAGGGGCTCAAGTATCGCACCTGGGCCTATAAGGGCGCCGTGGCGCACTCCTGGTTTCCGCGCTTCCTGTCGGTCTGGAGGAGGGCGTATGGAACGCCACTCCTCCAGTGGAATGATTGATCCGCGGCCTATCCCGCGGTCACGTCCACCAGTTCGCCGCCCTCCAGCACCTTGGCCGCCTTGGCGCGGTCGAGGTCACCCTCCCAGGCGGCCACCACCACCGTCGCCACGCAGTTGCCGACAAGGTTGCCGAGGGCGCGGGCCATGCCGATGAACCAATCGACCGACAACACCAGCACGAGGCCGATGGCAGGAATGCTCGGCACCGCGTTGAGCGTCGCGGCCAGGATCACGATCGCTGAGCCCGGCACGCCGTGCGCGCCCTTCGACGTGATCAGCGAGACGCCGAGCACCAGCAGGAGATCGCCGAAGGACAGCGGCGTGTTGGTCGCCTGCGCGATGAAGACGACGGCGAGCGTCAGGTAGATCGAGAAAGCGTCGAGGTTGAAGGAATAGCCGGTCGGGATGACGAGGCCGACGACGGAATCCTTCACGCCCATCCGCTCCAGTTTCTTCATGATCTGCGGCAGCACGGCATCGGAGGACGCGGTCGCGAGCACGATGGTCAGCTCTTCGCGCAGGTAGGAGAGGAATTTGAGGATGTTGATTCCGGCGAGCGCCATCACGCCGCCCAGCACTCCCAGCACGAAGATACCGACCGAGACGTAGAACAGCATGACCAGCGAGACGAGTTGCTTCAGCGAGCCGACGCCGTATTTGCCGACGGTGTAGGCGACCGCGCCGAGCACGCCGAGCGGAGCGACCCGCACGATCAGGCCCATGACCCGAAACAGCACGGTGGAGGCCGCGTCGATGATCGATGTGACCAGCGCGCCCTTCTCGCCGCCGACGAGCGCAAGGCCGACACCGAACAGGACCGCGAAGAACAGCACCTGGAGCACGTCGTTGCGCGACAGCGCATCGAACGAGGTGCTGGGGATCACGTTCATCAGGAAGGCGCCGATGCCGCCGCCGGACAGCTTGTGGGCGTTGTCGGCATAGGTGTTGAGAGCCTTGGCGTCGAGCGTCGAGGGATCGATGTTCATGCCGTGGCCGGGGCCGAAGAGATAGGCGAGCAGCAGGCCGACGACGAGTGCGACGGTCGTCATCACCTCGAAATAGACCAGCGCCTTGACGCCGACCCGGCCGACCTTCTTGAGGTCGCCGGCGCCGGCAATGCCGTGCACGACGACGCAGAACACGATCGGGGCCACGATCATCGAGATCAGCTTCAGAAAGGCGTCGCTGAGGATCTTGAGCCCGATGGCGAAGTCCGGAACGGCCATCCCCAGGATGACGCCAAGCACCAGCGCGGCGAGGACCTGGACGAACAGCGAGGTGTAGAGCGGCTTCGGCTCGGCGGTAGGTGCCGCGGTGATGGTCGACATGGTGGACTCCCCCGGTTTGACGCGTCTTGGACGTCAAAGGGGAGCAACAACCGTGCCAGATTGTCGCGGCCTGGTCTTGGAAGTCATCCAGGGCGCCGCATAATCCGGGATTCTTGCGCGCGCTCTTCCGTTTGCAAGTCGGCATCGCAACAGCTATGTCCCGGCCTTCGCAAGAGCTTGATATGACAATCTCGAATGAGAACGATCTGATCTGCCTGAAAGAGGTCGGGCGTATCGTCGCCAATGCCCTTGAGGCGATGGGGAAGGCCCTCGAGCCCGGCATGACTACCGCGGAACTCGACCGGATCGGACGAGAGCTCCTTGAGGCCGCCGGAGCGCGTTCGGCGCCGGAACTGGCCTATGCCTTTCCTGGCGCAACCTGCATCAGCGTGAACGAAGAGATCGCTCATGGCATCCCGGGTGCCCGGCGGATCGAGCGTGGCGACCTCGTCAACATCGACGTCTCGGCCGAGAAGAGCGGCTTCTTTGCCGATACGGGGGCCTCGTTCGCCGTTCCGCCCGCGACCCGTTCGATCGAACGTCTTTGCAGGGATGGTCGGCGGGCGATGTGGACGGGCCTGCGGCAGGTTGGAGCCGGCAAGCCGATTGCCGGCATCGGTCAAGCCATCGGGACGTTTGCGCGGAAAAACGGCTACATGCTCGTCAAGAACCTAGCCAGTCACTGTGTCGGCTTGTCGCTCCACGAGGAGCCGACGGAGATCGCGACATGGCCCGATCGCTCCGAGCGCCGCATCATGAGCGATGGTCTGGTGTTCACCGTCGAGCCGTTCCTGTCGCTTGGCGCGGAGTGGGCCGAGAACGGTGATGACGATCCATGGACGCTCTACAGCAGCCCGGAGGCGCCTACCGTTCAGTACGAGCACACGGTTGTCGCAACCCGCAATGGGCCTTTGATCGTTACGCTGGCGGATTGAGGTCGTCCCTGCGACGCGCTGTCAGCGGGAACGCTAGAGATTATTTTTCAGGCGATCACGGCATAGTCGTTGCGGGCGGACAGTCTCGTCACGCCACGAGATCCAGTAGCCGGCACGATCCGCGCACCAGCACCTTGCGTCCGGTTGGCGTCATCGAAGGTACGCCGTCATTGACAACAACGAGACCGAGCTTGACGAGACCTTCGACGAGATAGGCCTTCGAGAGGCGACCATTCGACACGGGGTTGCGAAGCGCTTTCAGCGCTTCCCATTGGTCCGGCGAAAGATCGAAATCGATGTCGTTGCTCATGTTGCCTCAAGCGATAGTCCAAGTTCGCGTGCCCCTGTTAGCGGCGCCGCATGAACACCGTGCGACGACAATGAGTCGGGAATTCGGTAAGCTGTTTAGAACCTCTCTTCACGAATTGCCGCACTTCATTGCGCCACAACAGTTAAGATCGTTCGCGCACGAAAATCGTCCCGGTCTCCGATCACTAATTGATGATGTGCGCTTGATCGTGCGGCGAGAGTTACCGCAGTGCACGGGAAGCATCACTGTCCCATTGCGCGTCGCGATATGTACAGAAATCGTGAAGCGAGGGCGATTGGACTCTGACTGGACTCTGCTACGTTGATTCGCAGGGGATTGGCTTCACACGACAGGAGTGTGAGTGCATGAACAGGCTGATGGCAATTCGCAGTCAGGAATTCCTCTGCCGAGAGCGCGCGGCGCTGGATTCGGAGCGACGGGCGTTCTGGCTCGCGCAGGCCCAGGAATGGGAGCAGCGCGCGCTCGACGAAATTGCGCATCACTTTCGGGAGTGCAACCTCGTCCAGGCCGAGCTGACTGCCGCCTGACGCCAGCTTGCCGTCTACTGATAAGTCGCCACGATGTCGGACACGGCGCGTTCGAGCTGCTGTGCGGTGGCGCATTGGCGCACGACAGTGCAGAAGGTCGCGTAGCGCGGCATCTCGGAATCACCGAAGCCCCAGGCGAGCCGTCCTTCGGGATTGAGCCAGACCACGCGCTTCGAGCGTTCGGAGATGCGGCGCAGAATTTCGGCGCGCGGGTCGAGATTGTTGCTGCGGGCGTCACCGAGCACGATCACCGTGGTCTGCGGCGTCAGCGTGCTCATAAACTCCTTCTCGAAATCGACGAGAGAGGAGCCGTAGTCGGATGAGCCGAAGCCGACCTTGGACATGATCTCGGCCATCGCCTCTTCCGGCGACTTCTTTTCCAGGATCTCGCTGACCTCGATCAGATGCGAGGAGAAGGCGAAGGAGTGGACGTCGTCGACCACCTCGTGCAGCGAGTGGATCAGGAGCAGGAAGAAATCGGAGACCTGCGCGACCGAGCCGGAGACGTCGCAGATGGCGACGATCTTCGGCCGGTCGCGGTGCTTGCGCTTCCACGCGGTGAGGAAGGGCACGCCGCCCCAGGCGGCGTTACGGCGCAGTGTGCGGCGGACGTCGAGATGGCCGCGGCGCTGGCGCTTGCGCGGCTTCGAGTAGCGCTCGCGCAGGCGCCGCGCGATCTGGCGGATGAGAGCGCGCATCTCCGCGACCTGGCGCCGCTCGATGCGGGCGAGAGGCGCGTTGCGCAGGATCTCGTTGCGGAGGTTTTCGGCCTCCTCGCGGGCATAGAGCACAAGGCCTTGCGAGACGGTGTCGCGGACTGCTTCGCGCAACGCGTCCAGCGCGCCGCGCAGACGCTCGGCCAGCGACGGATTGGTCGCGGTGAGCGCGTCGAGATCGTCGCGCAGGCGTTGAAGGCCCATGGCCTCGAGGATGCGGCTGGAAAAGATGCCGCGCTGAGTCGAATAGCGGATGTCGGACAGCGAAGCCGCACCGGAAGCGCTGGCGATCGCGGCTGCGATCGCGTTGCGATCCTGCGACAGCAGCATCTGCGCAAGCGGGCCTAATCCTTCGGAAGGCTGGCCTTCGCCTGCTTCACTGGCCGAGCCGAGTGAGGGGGTCTGATCCGCGTCCTGCGATGCGTCGTCGTTGTCGTCGGCCTCGGGTTGATCCTGCCGCGGCTCTGGTTGGCTGAAGAAAAGATCAAAGCAGTCGCCGAGGGCGAGCTTCTCGTCCTGCGACTTGGCGAGCGTCAGGAGCAGCGCATCGCGCAGGATGGCCCGGTCGGAAAAGCCGACCTCCTTGACCGCGCGCATCGCATCGATGCTTTCGGCGGGCGAGACATGCACGCCGGCACCGCGCGCCGCTCGAAAGAAACGATGGAGATTCTCGCGCATCGGCGTCAACCGAAGACGTTGGACCGTGCCGCCTTGGCAATGAAGGTCGTAACTTGCGGCGTTGCTGCCTCGATGTCGGCCTCGTATTTCAGGAGCACATTGAGCGTGTCCTTGACGATGTCCGTATCGAGCTCCGAGGCCTGAAGTAGAACCAGGACGCGCGCCCAATCGATGGTCTCACTGACCGACGGCAGCTTCTTCAGGTCGAGCGAGCGGATCTCGTGGATGAAGCCGACCATCTGCCGGCGCAGCGCCTGCGAGATGCCGGAGACGCGGCTCTCGACGATGCGTTCTTCGAGCCGCTGCTCGGGGAAGCCGATATGCAGATGCAGGCAGCGCCGCTTCAGGGCGTCGCCGAGGTCACGCTCGCTGTTCGAGGTGAGGATCACCGTCGGCGGCGTGATCGCCGCGACCGTGCCGAGCTCCGGGATCGTGACCTGGAAATCGGAGAGGATTTCCAGCAGCAGCGATTCGAACTCGGCATCCGACTTGTCGATCTCGTCGATCAGCAGCACGCAGCCGCCCGGCTGCTCCAGCGCCTGGAGCAGCGGCCGCGGCTCGACGAACTCCTTCGAGAAGAACACGTCGCCGAAATCGTGGAGCTGATTGAGTGCGTCATGCAGCGTCTGCGCGCCGCCGAGGACTTCGCCGAGCTTGTCCTTGAGGATCTGGGTATAGAGAAGCTGTTTTGCGTATTTCCACTCGTAGAGCGCCTTGGCCTCGTCGAGGCCCTCGTAGCATTGCAGGCGGATCATCTTCATGCCGCGCCAGGCGGCAATGGCCTTGGCAAGCTCGGTCTTGCCGACGCCCGCGGGGCCTTCGACCAGGATCGGTTTCTCGATCTGCTGCGACAAATAGACGGCGGTCGCGATCTGCCGGCTCGCGATATAGCCTTGCGCGGCGAGGCCGCTCTCCACTGCCTCGATCGAGGTCGAGGCCTTCTGTTCAGCCACGAAAGGGCGCTCCCAAAGGTCTTGCTTGAGGCTTGTTCTGCCTGCGTTCCCGGCAAAGAACAAGCCTCGTTTGGGACGGCCTGACCCGCGCTGAACGTCGCTTTTTCCGTTCAGCGCAAATACTTAAGCGATGGCTGATCGTGCGGTCAGTGCCGCAGCTCCGGCTTGCGGATGGTCTGCCGGACTTCGGCGCCGCAGTCCGCGCATTCATAGACGAAGTCGATCCTGGCAAGGCCCCAATGCGGTTCGACCTCGCGGACGTACATCGGCAGGAACCCCATGCAGGCGGGACAAATCACAGGCGCGATTTCGATATCCTGATGATGCTGTACATAAGCTGGCATCTCGGCTCTCCTTCGCAGGCGACCACCAAACCCCGTGCGAAACCTACCGCCGGGCGCACCATGACCGTCATCAACTCTTTCGAACAGAGGCGGAACTGCGCGCCTTTGTCGTTCGCTGTGACATTCTTGTTACGTCTCTGTACTGTAACGGGCCGACCGAATTCCTATTTCACTGGCCGATCCGTTTTCCACGGACCTTCACTGCAACAATAAGGGAGCAACGCCCATGACGCATGCCATTCGCTTTCACAAGACCGGCGGTCCTGAAGTCCTGGTCTGGGAGGAGGTCAGCGTCGGCAAGCCCGGACCTGGCGAGGCGCGCATTCGCCACACGGCGGTCGGCCTCAACTTCGTCGACATTTACAATCGCTCCGGTGTGTATCCGGTGCAATTGCCGAGCGGCCTTCAGCGAGGGGGCCGGCGTCGTCGAGGAAGTCGGGGCCGGTGTCACCGATCTGAAGCCCGGTGATCGCGTTGCCTACGGCGCCTCGCCGCTCGGTGCCTATTCCGAGGCGCGGCTGATCCCGGCCGACCGGCTGTTGAAGCTGCCCGACGGCGTCGACGACAAGACCGCGGCGGCCATGATGCTGAAGGGGCTCACCACCCAATATCTGATCCGGCAGACCTATCGCGTGAAGGCCGGCGACACCATCCTGCTCCATGCCGCGGCCGGCGGCGTTGGTCTCATCCTGAGCCAGTGGGCAAAACATCTCGGCGCGACCGTGATCGGCACCGTCAGCAGCGACGAGAAGGCCAAGCTCGCCAAGGCACATGGCTGCGATCATGTCATCATCTACACGCGCGAGGATTTCGTGAAGCGCGTCGACGAGATCACGGGCGGCAAGAAGGTGCCGGTGGTCTATGATTCCGTCGGCAAGGATACGTTCCTGAAGTCGCTGGATTGTCTTGCGCCGCTCGGTGTTGCTGCGCTGTTTGGTGCGTCCTCCGGCGCTGTCGAGCCGCTCAACCTCGGTCTGCTCGCGCAGAAGGGCTCGCTCTACGTCACCCGTCCGACGCTGTTCACCTACGCTGCCAAGCGCGAGGCCCTGGTCGCGATGGCGAACGAGCTGTTCGACGTCGTGAAGTCCGGCGCAGTCAAGATCGAGGTGCACCAGACGTACCCGCTGAAGGATGCCGCCAAAGCGCATGCCGATCTCGCTGCGCGCAAGACCACGGGATCGACCGTTCTCACGGTGTGATATCCGGCCGGGCAGTGACGTGACGCAGGCCGCTTGGGCCTGCGTCACGTCTTCTCGTGCTTGCGCAGGTCGCGGGCGTGATCGAGACGGATGGCCTGTAGGTCGACTTCTTCAGGCGGAACCCGGGGGAGGGCGGCCTCGGTCAGGATCGCGTCGGTCACGTCCTCCACCGCATTCTCCGCGATTTCGTGGATGAACGAGATGTTTCGATATTCACCCGAGGCGACGCGGGAGATGACCTCGCGCCTTGTGATCTCGGGATCGACGACCGCCTCGCGTCCGCGCCGCCCATAGTCGATCATCACGACGAAATACTGCATGAAACGATCCTGCCGCGCCCCGTAGCCGGGAGCGCGGCAGAGTATTTCCGAAAAACAGAATTAAGTCAAGGGTGATTTCCAAAAATCGGAAATCGACGCCTATTTGCTCTTCTTGCGAGGGCGTGCTGACTTGGCGCGCAGCCGCTCGAGTTGGCCCTTGGGCATGGACAGGCAGATCTCGCCGACCCACTCCAGCTTGACGCCGACGATCGGCTTGGCGTTGAAGCTGTTGAGATTGACGACGGAGGGAGTTTTCCCGCGTTCGATGGTCATCAAATAGCGTTCACCGGTCTTGAGTCGGACCACGGCCTCTTCGCCGTAGAAGCTCGACAGCGGATGGCGCTGGTCCTTGTAGACGACGATCACGTCGCCGCTCTCGTATTTGGGCAGCATCGAATCGCCGACGATCTCGAAGGCGACGGTCTCTTCCATGATCGGGAACGGCAGCGCGATGTCGCCGAGGCCTTCCGGGGGAACCTGTTCATAATCGGGCTCGATCACCGCGCCGGCCCCGACGCGGCCCATGATCGGCGCGAGATTGAGCTCAAGATATTCCATGATCGGAATGATTTCGGACGCCTTCACCAGGCGCTCGCCGCCCAGGATCTCCGACACCGCGCCGGGCCGCACGCCCATGGCCGCCGCCAGGCCGCCCTTGCTCTTGCCCGTCTTCTCCAGGCCCCGCTCGATCATTGCAACATCCAACATGGTGATTCCCTCGATTGCCCATCGTCCCGCCTCTTGTAATCCGAAATTCGGAATTGATGCAATTATGAATATCAGAATTGTCGCTTGACAGTTGCTTCGGAATAACGGAATGTAGGATCTGCCTCGCGATCGAGCGATCGGAGGAGGCGCATCACAGGACAGCAGCATGGAACCGGGTCATTGGCCGTCGGAGCACTCCGACGCGCTTCGCGACTATTTTCTCAAGGGAATGTCTTATGCGGAGATCGGAAGACAGATAAACGGAAGGTTTGGAACGGCTTACACACGCAACGCGGTGGCCGGCCGCGCCAAGCGGCTGGGACTCGCGGCACCGGCGCGGATGACAAGTCCATCGATCGTGCCGTCCTTGCCGTCAGGAGCCTGTCTCATCGGGCCGCCCCGACCGGTGGTGCCGAACCTGAACTTGCCACCGAAATCCGCAATGAAGCCCGCGCGAGTCAAGTTGCGCTGTGTCGGCGTCCAGCCCCGCCTGGTCGCGCTGGGCGAGCTCGGGCGCGACGACTGCCGCTATCCCTATGGTGGCGACAAGGACGGGGAGGGGATCGCCTTCTGCGGCCATCCGCGCCAGCAGGGCTCCAGCTATTGCACGCCGCATGCCCGCCTGACGCGAAAGTCTGAGGCTGCATCCGCTCGCGCCGCCGGTCCCGTCGTCCTGAGGCTGATCTCTGCCGCCTGACGGGACCGCTATTCATTCAATTTGCGAGGAGTATCCGAGTGGCAGGTGCACGACGCAACAAGTCCTACAGATTGACTGGAATCTACGATCGGCGCTCGCGCGAGGTGCCGTTCAATGCAGAGGTGGCGGAGGTCGAGGTCGACAATCCGCTGGCGCTCGATGCCGGCGAGAAGATCGTCGCCGTCCGTTCGATCCGCGGCGATCCGCTCGGCCGGTTGCACGCGCATCACCAGATCGACGAGGCGCAATATCGCGGCGGGCGCGCCTTCCAGAACGACTGGGAGAGGGTGGAGCGCGGTCCCCAGGCGGTGGACCCGACGCGCGAATATGTCGATGGCACGCGCTCGCGCGAGCCCGTCACCGAGGACCAGCGCCGGGCTGTGCTGCGCCTGAACCGGGTCGAGCGCGAACTCGGTACCGACGGCGCCGCGCTGGTGCACGACGTCCTGGTGCTGGGGCTGACCATGGATCAGATCGGGGAGCGGCGCGCTGTTCGTACCCAGCGCTGGAACGACTATTTCGCGCGGCGCTTTCGCGAATGCCTGGACCGGCTGGCGCTGATCTACGGCTTTGCGACGGAAGGCCGGGCTCAGCGCGCCAAGCAGCGTT
The DNA here is from genome assembly GCF_029953005.1 of Bradyrhizobium sp. Mp27. NCBI lineage: Bacteria > Pseudomonadati > Pseudomonadota > Alphaproteobacteria > Hyphomicrobiales > Nitrobacteraceae > Bradyrhizobium > Bradyrhizobium sp. Mp27. Next base: position 19,749 of record NZ_JASAUS010000103.1, read on the forward strand.
CAAAGTAGTGGTGCGCCTGCGGGTCTCGCCGCAGGCGCGCCCGGGCCGCTTGTTACGGATGCGGCACGATCTGGTAAGGCGTCGTGTAGGGCTCGACACGGAGAGACGCGTTGGCCAAGAGCCCGATCTTCGCGGTCGGCGCCTGTTGCAATTCGCCGTTCGGGCCGCGATGCACGTTGTACTGCCAGACCGTGAGATCGCCCTTCTGCGCCAGCGCGTGCGCAACCGCGCTTGCATCATTTCCGCCGAGCGCCTGGAGTTCCTCCGCCGACAATCCGACGACGATTTCGTCCTTGATGGTGACGATCTTGAACAGATTCATCCTGGTCTCCTGCGCCCATGCGCCTTGTATCGAGAAAGTGAGAAGCGCGATCGCGCCGCCCTTGATGAGATCGCAGCGGGAAAGCATTCTGTCGTCCTTTGGTGCTGAGGCGCGCCCGAATCGAGAAGTCCGTCAGCCATGGCGCCCGTGGTCTGCGTGGCCGCTTCGCAACCGCTTGGTCGTTCCACCTTGAACGACGGTTCATTGGGCGGAGATATCTTGGGACCGATAAACCCTGGTGCGGGGAACCGCGTCCAAGCCGAGCAGCTCAAGGGGGCTTCACTGGCGGACGGATCAAGACGCTGCGGGCCGGCTGCGAGGCTCGACGTTCATTTCGCCGGCGATACAACCGCCGAGGTCGGACTCAACAATTGCGTGTATACGCTGAAGAAACTTTAATCTGAGCTCGTTCACACCGGAAACACGGCGAAACGCCGCACCGATTGACAGCGATCGAGGCCGTGTGCGTGAGTGATGCCGCTTCTTGACGCAGGTGGGTGACGACGGTCCATATTCCTGTTATCCGGAATTGCCGTGGTGCGATGCGGACGAAGCATCGCTACGGCGACGGTTGGGCAGGAAGGGTTGTTTCTTGACATAGTTGCAACCTGTTTGGTTGAGCCAGTCCGTATGGATATGCGGTTCAGCGTGTTAACCCACCGGGTGCCCCGGCCGAGATCTCAGGGGCACCATGGCGTCCGGTCATGGTGTTCGGTTCTCGAGCGAGACCTCGACGTCTGATCACGAGGGCTGATGCTTGTCATAGGTGCGAGATGAAAAACCTCAATTTCGCGGCTGAACTGCACCTTAAGCTCGGCGCGCCTGCAAGCAGCACCGTTGAAAGTCTGCGCCTCCTTCGCGCGTTCCTGAAGCTCGGGCCTCGACAGCGTTTCGAGGTCATCAAGCTGGTCGAAGATCTCGGCGCCGAAGAAACCCTTCCCGAGCACCCCCTGTCCTGACCCCGGCCGCGCGCCAGCCTTGCGCCTCGTCCCTCGTTTCCTGCCGGAGCCGGACCGCCGGGCGACGTTTGTCCCCCAGGCTGCCGCTGGAATGCGGTCCGGCAAGTGTGGTATTCAGTTGGGAAAAACGGGGAGGAGTATGACCATGATCGAACCGAAGCTCGAAGTCCCGGCCGAACTGCGCGACTTGGCCGAAAAGACGATCGACCAGGCGGAACAAGCATTCGGCATGTTTTTCGAAGCTGCCACCAAATCGATGACGTCGGTTCCCGGAGCGGGTACCGAGGTGTCCAAGCAGGCTCTCGCGTTCACCGAGCAGAACATGAAGTCGGCGTTCGAGCACGCGCGCAAGCTCGTGCATGCCACCGACCTTCAGGAAGCGATGCGAATCCAGTCCGACTTCCTGCGCAGCCAGTTCACCAGCGCCGGCGACCACATGCGCCAGATGACCGGCAGTTTCATGCAGCCCGGCAAGGGAAAGTCCTGAGTTCCGGTGTGCGCCGCGTGCCCGCAAATTGATCCTGCGTGACGCCGCGCTCAGCCGCAGCACGATCCCGGAAATTGCGAGAGATCGATGCGGGCGATGATCGACCGCAGCAGCTTGCGGGTCGCACGATAGAGATGCCGCGCGAATGCCGGTGTCCTCGCAGCTGGCAGGCCAAGGCCTGCCGTATCGAGATGTTTCGTATCGAGGCTTTCGATGGAGTGCGACACGTGCCTCTCCGGGATGGTGAGGCCCTTCCTATCGTCGCCAGCCTGGAGCTGCCTTGATCTGCCGCAAAGGGGGCCCGGCTAGTAGTCGCCGGGGTTCATGATCATCGGGCTTCTGGTGTCAGCCGGCGCGAGCGAGCTGCTGGCACTGTCACGCAAGAAGCGGTCGAGTGTCGCCTGGATCTTCTCCTTGACCGTATCGGGACCGCGATCGCTCATCTCGGTGTGCTGAGCACCGGTATGGACGATGTCGATGCCGCGCGCTTTGGCCTCTTCAGGCGTCGGCAGCACGCCCGGGTCGGTCTGGAAATGTGGATCCTTGGAGCGGAATGACAGGATCTTCAGGTTGTCGCTGAGCACGAAGGGCACCCGCAAATTGTCGAGCGTGATCACCTTCGACACGATCTCCGGGTGCTGATGGGCGACATACATCGAGACGTCGCCACCGTTGGAATGGCCGACGAGGGTGATGTGGTCGTAGTCGGTGTTTTCCTGCCGTCGCTTCAGTTCGGCCAGGGCGAAAAGGATGTTGGCCTCGCAGCGGATATAGACCTCGCGCCGCCCGACATATTGCTGACCGACATGGGTCATCAACGGCGGATCGCTCGGCAGGTCCTGCTGGATGCTGGCAACGAGATAACCGCGCGCCGCGAGCACGTTGGCGAGGAAGGAATACTCGGTCGCCTTGACGGTGTTGCCGTTGCTGATGATGGCGAGCGGGAGCTTCCAGAGCCCGAGATTGGCCTTGGTCTCGTAGTCGCGCCGCACCGCGATTTCGACCGAGATCGGCCGTTGGCGCGAGGCATCGAACAGGGTCAGAACCTCATGTCGGATCGCGAACCGGCTGACCACGAAATACTGGCCGACGCCGAGCGCGCAGAGAAAGGCCAGGATTGCAAACACCCTCTTCATGGTTCCGTCCCAATCACTTTCAGCTGAAAATGGTCATTGGAAGCCCCCGGATCGAGCGATCGTGAGCACGTTACGGGATTAAATTTAGGCAAGTCTGTGAGCAAGGCCGCAAAGGGCCGCGTGCCGGGTGTGCTCAAAGCGCGGCAGCTAGAGGCAGCCGCTCCTGCCGCGTTCTGGGCAGAGCCGGAATGCGCTCGAGAGGGTGAACAGGAAGCGTGGGCTGCGGCGCTCGTTGTCTGGCGCCCGGTAGCTCAAGGGGACGGCTACGCCGAGATCGGCTTGAAGATCATCCGGCAGAAAGAACCGCACGCCGGCTCCGGCCGATGTCAGCGACAGGCCGTCGCTCAGGCGGTAACCGTCGTTCCAGACTGCGCCGGCGTCGCCAAAGGCGTAGAGCTGATAGCCGGTCCAGTAGCGGAAATTGAGCTTCTGGTCGAAGCGCACCTCGAGCGAGCCGGCAAGACCGTTGTCGCCGCTGATCTCGGCCGCGCCATAGCCCCGGCCGAAAGCCGCGCCGCCGAGATAGAATTGCTGCGAAATGAACAGCGGCCGCGATGCCGTCTGGCTGGCCGCGGACAGCTTGAGCGACCAGACGTCGTTGAGGGTCTGGTAGCGCGTGAACCAGAGGTTCAGCACCGAGAAGTTCGACGCGGCGCCGTCGCGCGACAGCAGATCGTCGTCGAAATGCGAGGCACCGAAGATGTCGAGACCCTGGCGGTAGGTCAGCGTCGCGAAATTGGTGCCGCCGAAGCGATCCTGGAGCCGGTAATCGGCGGTCAGGCTCGCGGTCCTGATGTGGTCGTTGTACCAGGGGCCGTAAAGATCGTGCTCGGACACGTTGCTGAAGGTCCCGGCCAAGGTCAGCGTCAACGCCGATGATTGCGACATGAAGGGCACGGTGCTTGCCCGCAGCTCGAACGCCTCTGTCGTGGTGATGTCGCTGTCGAGGCGGCGGGCGTCACCCGGCCGGACCGCGCTGTACAGGACGGAAGCGCCGAGGCGCACGCCGTCGACGCCGACGGGCGCGTCATAGGATAATCGCGCAAAGCCAAGCTCACGCGAGTCGTTGGCAATGGTCGACAGGTTGACCGTCAGTGTATCGCCGGGCGTGAGGTAGGAGTTGAAGGCGCCGGTCGCGTAGGTCTGCCACGGGCCGACCGACGATGAGCCCAGATTATCCAGGCCGAACGACGAGAAGACGTGCGAGGTCTTCAAATGGACGATGAGGCGAAAGCGGCCGGTGGCTCCGCCGATCTCCTCGAGCGCAGTGTCGGTGATCCGGATGCCGGGCCCGCTATTGATGAGGAAGAGCTGACGTTCGAGCGTTGCAAGGCGCGACGGCTGCTCGGCGAGAACCGGCCCCAGCATCGGCCTCACGCCAAACTGCTCGGCGCCGTCGCCTTTCAGCTCGGCCTGCACGATGGCGCCTTCAATCACCTGGATCCGGACGCGGCCGTCGGCGATGTCCTGCGGCGGCACGATCGCCCGGCTCAGATGAAAGCCGTCTGCGCGGTAGAGATCGCTGATTGCGCCGGCGATCGCGGCGAGGTCGGCTTGCGAGATCTTCTTGCCGAGATAGGGCTGATAGGCTGCGGCGATGCGAGCGCGGGGAATGGCTTGAGCGCCGCTGACATCGATCCCGCTCAACACGAATTGTGGTTTCGTATCCCCGCCTGCGTTTGGCCGGCCGAGCGCCGGCAGCGTGACCGGAGGACGGCTCAGCGATTCCTGCTCGGTTTGGTTTTCAAAGTATTTCTCGGGCTGCCGCGGATCGAAGCCGGGCTGGTTCGCCTGTTGAGCGAACGCCTGCGAAATTCCCGTGAAAATCGGTGCCGCCAGCACTAGTGCAACGAGGACATGCCGCTTCTCAATGCGCGCAGCGAGCTGCTCACCGTAGTTTAACGGAGCAGTGCACAAGAGCCGGTAAGAGTTCGTTAGCTGCATGATTTTTCTTAGTTTTTTATGGTCAATGATTGGTTAATGCAGCCACTGGACTTGCCGGTTCCCGCTAATTCTCTCTTGAGTGATTTCGGATACGCCTCAGGACTGGCTGTAATGCGGGACTGAGGATCGTGATGCTGGGCAGAGTTGGAATGCGGTGCGCCTTCGTGGCCGCGCTGATCCTGGGTACGGCCTCGGGCGCATCTGCCGCGGACGATGGCGTCTGGTCAGTCAGCAAGTCCTCAGGTGAGGTCTGGCTTGCCGCCAACGGCGCGCAGCCTGTGTCGTTGACCCAGGAAGGGACGCTGAAGGCTGGTGATACCATTCGCACCGGACGCAACGGACGCGTGCTGCTCGTCCGCGGCGAGGAATCGATTTTGATCTCCCCGAACTCGGTGGTCGGTTTGCCGGCCGAGAAGAAGGAAGGGCTCTCGACCACCATCATCCAGCAGGCGGGTTCGATCCTGCTCGAGGTCGAGAAGCGCAACGTCAAGCATTTCGAGGTCGAGACGCCGTATCTCGCCGCCGTGGTCAAGGGAACGCAATTCAGCGTCACCGTGAATGCTGGCAGCACCAAGGTCGGCGTGATCCGCGGCCAGGTTGAAGTCTCCGACTTCAAGTCCGGACAGATCGCACAGGTCATGCCGGGACAGGCCGCCACCTCCTTTGAGCACGGCAAGCCGCGCGCCTCGACGATCGAGCGTGTTCCGGTGCCGAAATCGGGCCTGTCGGCACCGCGCAATGCGGCGAACGGCCATGCGATCCATGCGCTCGGTCCGATCGACAAGGGGACCAAGGCGGCCGGCGCGCCGGCGCAATCGCATCAATCGGCCGGTGGTCAGGCGCCCAAAGGCGGCGTCGTGCGCATCTCCAGTTCGCTCGGCGAAGTCAAGCTGAACGTCCACAAGGTCACGAACGGGCTCGCCCACGGCGCCGTGACAACGGGGCACGTGCGCAACGCGAACGCCAGCACCGGGACCGAGACGGTCTGGAGCGAAGCGAAGGCGAGCACGACGACCACGGCCGCCAACAGCTCCAACGTCACGGCGGTTACCGTGAGCAGCAGTGCACCCACGGCCAGTGCCACGTCGACGTCGTCTAATACGACGACGACCGTTGCGACCACCGCCGGTTCGACCAGCGATGTATCCGGCGGAAGCTCTGGGAGCGGAAGCAACGGGACTGGTACGACCAGCAACGGAAGCGGTGGCACCGGCAATAATGGCAACAACGGCAACGGGAACAGCGGAAGCGGGAATAACGGCAACAACGGTAACGGCAATCACGGCCACCACTACGGTTGGTATTGGGGCAGAGGCCATCGCTAGGACCGTGTCGTCGGCATAGGGGAGCGCCTGGCGGCAGGGACCGCCGGTGCAGGGGAGCAAAGTGAAACGCCATCGGCCGCATATTCTTGTCATGATCGCGCTTGCGGTCGTGCTGTCCACGGGGTGGCACGGCGCGCTTCGCAACGCGCTCACCGATTTGCGGTTCGCCTGGCAATCGCGTACGGCCAGCGGCAATGTCGTCGTGGTGGCCATCGACGCACCCTCGATCGACCAGATCGGGATATGGCCCTGGCCGCGCCGGCTCCACGCGGAGCTGTTGCACAGGCTCGAGGCGGCGGGGGCCCAGGACGTCGCCTTCGACGTCGATTTCAGCACACCATCGGATCCGGCCTCAGACGAGGCCCTCGTCACGGCGCTTCGGGAGGTCGGCGGTTCGACGATCCTGCCCTCCTTCAAGCAGCCGACGCCGAATGGCGGGGCGGTTCACATCAATCGTCCACTGAAGTCGTTCAGCAACCAGTCGTGGCCGGCCGTCGTCAATGTTGCGATCGAATCCGACGGGTTGGTGCGCCGCTATCCGGTCGGAGAGAAGCTTGGCGATGCCGTGATGCCGTCGATGGCCGTCGTGCTGGCGGGGCAGGACGCCAATCGGCGGCCCCCCTTCCTGATCGATTTCGGCATTCGTGCGGCCTCCATCCCAAGTGTCTCCTATTTTGACGTGCTGCGCGGCGATGCCGCGACCTTGGACAAGCTGAGAGACAAGAAGATCATCGTCGGTGCTACCGCGCTCGAACTGGGCGACCGGTTCAGTGTTCCCAACGGCAAGATCGTCTCTGGGCCCGTCCTCCAGGCCCTGGCGGCGGAATCGATCCTCCAGAACCGGATGCTGCGCTGGACGTCTGATGTCGGCATGATCATTGGCTTGGGCCTGATCTGCCTGGCGATGATGTATTCGTGGCGCCGTTTCGCACCGGGCGTCCGTGTCGCCATCCTCGTCGCCGCAGGAGCGGGCGTGGAACTTGCCGCTGCGCTCGTGCAGGCAAGCTGGCCGCTCATCATCGACACGTCGCTGTTTCACATTGCGATCATTGCCTATCTGACCGCGATTGCACTCGACGAGATCGATTTCCGTAGTCTCCTGGGACGTATCGCCGAGAGCCGCTTTCATCGTATCGCGATGTCGCTCGGCGACGGTCTGATCTGCACCGACGAGGATCACCGGATCACGGTGTGGAATCCGGGCGCCAGCGCGATCTTCGGTTACATGCCGACCGAAATGATCGGGCGTCCGTTCGAAACGCTCTGTGCGGAGCCCGCCGGCGGTGGCGCAAAGGCATTTGCGATGCGCGATGCTGCGCGCCAGGCGCTGTTGGTGCCCGGCGGTGCCGTCGTCGTCGAGTTTCAGGGTCGGCGGAAGAACGGCGAGACGTTCCCGGTCGAAGCGAGCTTTTCGGGCTGGCAGGGCACGGACGGCTTCCAGTACGGAGCGATCCTGCGTGACATCTCGGTCCGCAAGCGCGAAGCCGAACGCGTCAGGTATCTCGCCGAACATGACGCGTTGACCGGTCTTGCCAACCGCAACATGCTGCATGCGAGCCTCGCCAATCTGATCGCCGCGGCGGAGCGGCGATCGTCCGACGTCGCGCTGCTCGTGCTCGGGCTCGACGGCTTCCAGCAGATCAACGACATGCTTGGACATTCGGCCGGCGACCTCGTGCTGCGGGCCGTCGCGGAGCGCCTCCGGACCAAGGTCGATGGCAAGGCGGTCGTCGCCCGGCTCAGCGGCGACGAGTTCGCCATCGCGCTTGATTGTACGGAGACTGGCGAGCCGATTGTGGAGTTTGCCGAGCGGATCGCGCGCGCGTTCGAAGTGCCGCTGGCAACGGGCGCGCGCCAACATCGCGTCAGGATCAGCATCGGCGTCGCCGTCTATCCGGAAGGCGGGCACAACGCCGACGATCTTCTCGGCAATGGTCATCTGGCGCTGAGCAAGGCAAAGATGACGCGGCGCGGCAGCCACGTGATCTTCGAGAGTGCGATCAGGCAGGAGCTGGAGAACCGGCTGACCCTGGAGAGCGAACTGGCGCTTGCCGCGGATCGCGGCGAGTTCGAACTGTTCTACCAGCCACAGGTTCGGCTGGTCGACGGCAGCCTGCTCGGGGCCGAAGCGCTCATCCGTTGGCGGCATCCCGCGCGCGGCTATGTCTCGCCGGGGGAATTCATGCCGGTGGTCAACACCTCGTCCCTGTCCGAGCGGATCGCGAACTGGGTGATGGAGACCGCCTGTCGGCAGGCGCGAGCCTGGGAATTGTCCGGAAACAGCGTGCGCGTCGCGATCAACCTCTCGCCGTCGCAGCTCGAGTCCGGCGACCTCGCGTATTCCGTTGCGGCGTTGCTCGCGGAGACAGGGCTCACGCCGTCGTTGCTCGAGCTCGAAGTCACGGAGGATATCCTGCTGCATGACGAAAGCCGCGTGCTCGACATGTTCGAGCGGATCCAGCAGCTTGGCGTCCGCGTTCTGTTCGACGATTTCGGCACGGGCTATGCGAGCCTGAGCTATCTGAAGAAGTTTCCGCTCGACGGGCTCAAGATCGACCGGTCGTTCGTGCTTGACCTGCTCGCCGATTCCGACGACGCCGCGATCGTCGGCTCGACCATCGGTCTCAGCAAGCAGCTCGGGCTCACCGTCGTGGCGGAGGGCATCGAGAACCGTGCCACGGCCGACTTCCTGGTCAGCATGGGATGCGAGGAAGGGCAGGGATATTTCTTCGGCCGGCCGATGCCTGCCGAGGTGTTCGAGAGGCAATTCCTGCCGGCTGAACTCGAAGCCGTCAGCGCGGCCTGAGCCGCTTCAACTCCGACCACTAGCGCCGGCGTGCAACTGCCACGCCAAAGAGGAAGGCGACGAACAGACTGGCCAAGGGCGCTTCGCGCGTAATTGCCGCGACCGTCGCGAGCGGCCGGCCGGGTTTTCGTGCTTCGTCGATTGCGGCAGTGAGGCGATCCACCGCGGCGTGCAGGCCGCCTGTCACCTCGCCAATGGTCCGGGACACGTCGGTTGCGGCATCGATGGCACGCTCGGCCATGCCGGGCGGGGGATTGGGCTGCGGTATGTCCGTGCTCAAGATCGCGACCTCCCGAATTGGCGAAGAGATGGAGGCCGGCACCTTTGGCTATCCGCGCGTGCGCTCGTTTTGAACAGCGGGTCGAGAGACCTTTGGCTATCCGCGACAGGCGCCGTTTTGAACGGCGGATGCCGGCCCTGTAAACAAAATGCGGCGTCCGGGAATTTGTTCCGGCGCGCGAGCCCTTTCGTCCCGTAATCCCGGGAAACGACGGATGCGAATCTCTGTTAGGCTGGCGGAGGCTTGCTGATCTCAGGAGACTGCCGTGACCGATCGGACCATGCCGGATCGAGCCCGGCGCATCGCCTTGCTCGGCGCGCCCATCGACATGGGAGCTTCGCAGCGCGGTACCTTGATGGGCCCCGCAGCGCTTCGCACCGCCGGCCTTGCGCCACTGCTCGAAAGCCTTGATTTCGAAGTCGTCGATTACGGCGATCTCTCCGTGGCGGAGGTCGGGGACCTCGCTGACAGGCCGCCCGAAAAAGCCAATCACTATCGCGAAATCCAGCGCTGGACGCGTCTGCTGAGCCGCAGAGGCCATGAGATCGCGCAGACCGGGGCGTTGCCGATCTTCCTCGGCGGCGATCACACATTGTCGATGGGTTCGGTGAATGCCATGGCGCGCCACTGGCAGGAGCGCGGACGCGAGCTGTTCGTGCTCTGGCTCGACGCCCATGCCGATTACAACACGCCCGAGACGACGATCACCGCCAACATGCACGGCATGTCGGCGGCGTTCTTGTGTGGCGAGCCCGGCCTCGACGGATTGCTCGGCGATGATCCGCGCGCCTCGATCGATCCCGACAGGCTGGACCTGTTCGGCGCGCGTTCGATCGACAAGCTCGAAAGGGAATTGATGCGCACACGCCGGATCAGGGTTGTCGACATGCGCCAGATCGACGAGTTCGGCGTCGCTGTGCTGATCCGGCGCGTCATCGAGCGCGTCAAGGCGTGCGATGGCGTGCTCCATGTCAGCTTCGATGTCGATTTCCTCGATCCGTGTGTGGCGCCGGGAGTCGGCACCACAGTGCCGGGCGGAGCGACCTATCGCGAGGCGCATCTGATCATGGAGCTGCTTCATGATTCCGGCGTGGTCGGATCGGTCGACATCGTCGAGCTCAACCCGTTCCTGGACGAGCGCGGTCGCACCGCGCGCACTGCGGTCGAGCTGATCGGCAGCCTGTTCGGACAGCAGATCACCGACCGCCCGACGCCGAGTAACGCGATCGCACCGGGCGAGTGAAACCGAGAGCTGTCTTGCATCGCGAAGAACGGAATGACTGCTGCGGCTGGCTGATCTAGGCCAGTCCTGGTCGAAATCGCCTGTTTTTGAAATAGGTGCGGATTGCAAACGCCCTTCGCGGAGGGTTTGATGCGGGGCGCGCTTCAGCCGAGGATCCGCAATGAGCAGCACGATCGACGCCGCCGGAAAATCCGCGAGAACAACACGCCGTTGCTTCCTGCAAGGCGGCACCGCGCTGGCGGGCGGCGCCGTTCTGGGCGCTGGAGCGTCGGCCGCGGCGGAGACGGACAACCTTCCGCCCAACATTCCCGAATGGATGAAGGCGCCGGGCGAGCCGATGGGAGCCCAGCCCTATGGCGCGCCGTCACCGTTCGAGAAGGGCGTCGTCAAGAACATCTCGAAGACTCTCAAGCAGTACATATCGGCCTCCAGCCGGACGCCATTGCAGGAGCTCGACGGCATCATCACGCCGAATGGACTGTTCTACGAGCGGCATCATGGCGGTGTTCCGACCATCGATCCGGCGCAGCATCGGTTGATGCTGCACGGTCTCGTCGAACGGCCCCTGATCTTCACGATGGACGATCTCAGGCGCTTCCCGTCGGAGTCGCGCATCCACTTCCTCGAATGCTCCGGCAATCCCGGTTACACCAAGCCCTATGGCAAGACGGCATCGGACCTCGTGGGTCTGGTGAGTTGCGCCGAATGGACCGGCGTGAGCCTGAAGCTGGTGCTCCAGGAGGCCGGATTGAAACCGGACGCCAAATGGGTCGTCGCCGAAGGCGCTGACGCCGCCGCGCTGACGCGCAGCATTCCGATCGAGAAATGCCTCGAGGACGCCCTTCTGGTCTACAGCCAGAACGGCGAGCGGTTACGTCCGCAGCAGGGCTATCCCTTGCGGCTGTTCCTGCCGGGCTTTGAAGGCAATATGAGCGTGAAGTGGCTGCGCCGCCTGCACGTGACCGCGGAGCCCACTTATTCGCGCGAAGAGACCTCGAAATACACCGATCTCTTGCCCGACGGCACGGCGCGCGAGTTTTCCTTCTACATGGAAGCGAAGTCGATCATTACGCGCCCCTCGGGCGGTCATCGCCTGAGCGCGCCTGGCTTCCACGAGATCACCGGCATCGCCTGGAGCGGACATGGCAAGATCAAGCGCGTCGAGGTGTCGGTCGATGACGGCAAGAGCTGGCAGGACGCGCGATTGCAGGAGCCGGTGTTGACGCGCGCCCTCACGCGCTTCCGCCTGCCTTGGCAATGGGACGGCAAGCCAGCCGTGATCCAGAGCCGTGCCGTCGACGAGACCGGCTATGTGCAGCCGACGCTGGCCGAGCTGCTCGCCGTGCGCGGCGAGAACTATTTCTACCACAACAACGCGATCTGGCCGTGGCGCATCGCGGCCGACGGCGAGGTGACCAATGCGCTGGCGTGAGACCTGCGGCGTTGCCGTCGCAATCGCGCTGGGTGCCTTCGCGAGCGTAGCGCAGGCGCAAAGCCCGTATGGCATCGGTCGCCCCGCGACGGCTGCGGAGATCGCGGGCTGGAATATCGATGTCGGACGTGACGGCAGTAATCTGCCGAAGGGAGGCGGTTCGGTCAGCCATGGCCGCGAGGTGTTCGCCAAGCAATGTGCCTCCTGCCATGGCGATAAAGGCGAGGGTGGCTTGGGTGACCGGCTCGCCGGCGGGCAGGGCACGATCGCAACGGCCAGGCCGATCCGCACCGTTGGCAGCTATTGGCCTTATGCGCCGACGCTGTTCGATTATATCCGCCGCGCCATGCCGCAGAACGCGCCGCAGTCGCTGAGTGACGAGGACGTCTATGCGGTGTCCGCCTATATCCTGAACCTGAACGGGCTGGTGGGAGCCGATGCGACACTCGATGCCAAATCGCTTTCGGCTGTCAAAATGCCGAACCGCGACAGCTTCGTCGGCGACGCGCGCCCGGACGTGAAAAAGTGATCGTATCGGGACGATCAGTTCCGCGCAGTGGCTCGGAACTTGCTTAAGCGAAGAGCGGAACTCGCGGGATGCGTTTGAGTTAACCCGCGAGAGGAAACAGCACGGGTCGTTCGATGACAACACATCGCTTCGCAAACTCCATGTCCTCGGCGCTTCGCCATCCCGGCGTAATTGCGCTGATCGTGGCCGGCTTGACGATTGCTGCGATGGTGATCGTCGATCACGGGCCGTGGAATCGCGCCAAGACGCAGCCGGCTCATGTCGCGATGTACGCAACGACGGGCGAGGCCGCACATGCCGCCGGCGCCAAGGTGCTTCCCACCGCACCGAAGTCGCCCGTCGAGCCGGAGCGGCCGGGGCCGAAGACGTCTCCGACCGTCAATCCCGTGACGCCGTAATACGGTTCGTCAGCGTGCCGGCCGTGCTCGCGGCCTTCATCATCGTCATCGCGTCTCAGATCTTGGCGTCGTAGATATTGGCGTCGCAGATGTCGGCGTAGTTGTCGCCGGTCTAGGGCGTGTACTCATAAATCGAGAAAGTGGGCCGGCGCTTAATGTCCCCTTGTGCCCCAGTAGCGGCCCAAAAGCAGACATGCCGGGAGGTCCGTTACGGGCCATGAACAGACATAGCCTCACCCGTCGCGTTAGCGCCGAGCTCTGACCGCCGCTGCAAAGCGTCCTAATAAGCCAGGCTAGTGCCGGGCGGCTTCTCTAGCGCGGCGGCCAACGACCGGTACTCCTCGCAGCCAGTCCCGCAAATCGTCGCGATCCGACTCAAATGATATTGGGCCTGCTCGCGGTTGCCCTGCTCGAGCTGCCATAGACCGTAATATTGCCAGGTCAGCACATGGTTCGGATCGGCCTTCAGCGCGCGCTCGTACCAGAGCTGCGACTGCCTGTAGTCGCCGAGCTTGCGATATGAGTAGCCGATGAGGTTGGCCACATTCGGGTGATCGTCGTGGCCGAGCGTCTTCAACTGCTCAATCGCAGAGGCATAGTCAGTGCGGTCGTAGACCGCTGAATAAGCTGCGCGGTACCCATGAGCAAAGGCGGGGTCGTCGAACAGGGACTGCTTGGCTTTTTTGGCCTTGGGCGCGTGGTTGGCCTTGTTGCCCGACCGCTTCGGGTATGACGAAGGTGGATAAGCGGAGCGTTGCCCCATTCTGCTATAGTCTGCCTCACTGAGAGCTGGCCCCGCAAATTCGGACAGTAGCTTGAGTGGATTTTCTGCCTGACAGCGGCGAGGATTCTTGCTGCGAATCAGGAGCGAAGATGACGAAGAAGAGCCGCCGGA
>NZ_JASAUS010000104.1:0-33131 GCF_029953005.1 Bradyrhizobium sp. Mp27
GCGGTCGTCGCCGAACGAGGCTTTCGCCTCGGCCTTGGCAAGGTTGAAGCCTTCGGCAACCTCGCTCTTCGAATGCGCGATGCGCATGCCCTTGCCGCCACCGCCGGCGGAGGCCTTGATCATCACGGGATAGCCGATCTCGTCGGCGATCTTGACCGCGTGCCTGTCGTCCTCGATGACGCCGAGATAGCCCGGCACGGTCGAGACCTTGGCCTTCGCGGCGGCCTTCTTGGATTCGATCTTGTCGCCCATCGCGGCGATCGCGCCCGGGTTCGGGCCGATGAAGACGATGCCGGCGGCCTCCAGCGCGCGCGGAAACGCTTCGCGCTCGGACAGGAAGCCGTAGCCGGGATGCACGGCCTCGGCGCCCGTCTTGCGGCAGGCCTCCACGATCTTCTCGATCACCAGATAGCTCTCGGCGGCTGCAGGCGGGCCGATCAGGACGGCCTCGTCGGCCATCTCGACATGGAGGGCATCGCGGTCGGCCTCGGAATAGACCGCAACCGTCTGAATTCCCATGCGGCGAGCGGTCTTGATGACCCGGCAGGCGATTTCGCCGCGATTGGCGATCAGAATGCGTTTGAACATGCTTTTCTTGAGTCTCGACCGTGGGCGGGACCCTTCCCTGGCCGTTGGGGCCTGCGGGGACGGGCCGTGTGACCCCCGTGGTACATCAAAATCGGCCGGAGGCAACGGTCTAAATCCGCGCCCTCTGGCGTACCAGCGCAAGACCGAAATCGGCCCGGTGAGCCCATGAGCGGACCTAGGGCTTCGCGGCCTTGGCCACGTCCCTGACCAAGCCGTGAATGAAGCCCAGCTTGCCGACCACCGCCGGCGACAGGATGAACGGATAGAGATCGCGCAGCCCCATGGCGCGGTTGACGCTGTTGATAGCGAAGGTGAAGGGCAGCCATGCATTGACGAGCGCCTCGACGTCCCTCGTCTCATAGGGGTTGAAACGGATGCGCGCCGTCAACTCCCCGTCGCGATCGACCCTGGGGCGCACCTCCATGCCGAACTCGGAGGCCATCTCCAGGGTATCGACGATGTGGAGGTAGTGCGCCCAGGTCTCGGCGAAATCCTCCCAGGGATGCGTGGTGGCGTAGGCCGAGACGTAGGTCTGCTGCCAGTCCGGCGGCGCGCCTTCGGCATAATGGAGCTGCAAGGCCTGGCCGTAATCGGCGGAATCGTCGCCGAACACGGCGCGGCATTGCTCCAGCCTGCCGCCCTCGCGCACCAGCACGTCCCAGAAGTAATGGCCGACCTCGTGGCGGAAATGCCCGAGCAGCGTGCGGTAGGGCTCGCCCATCTCGAGCCTGCGCCGCTCGCGCTCGATCTCGTCGGTCTCGGTCAGCGCGATCGTGATCAGGCCGTTATCGTGGCCGGTCATGATCTTCTGCCCGCTGTTCGGATCGTCGGCGAGGAAATTGAAGATCAGCCCATGTTCGGGATTTTCCTGCCGCGTCTGGAGCGGCAGCTTCCAGCGGATCAGGGAATAGAACAGCCGGTGTTTCGCCACCTCCAACTCGCGCCAGCCGGCGAGCTGAACCGGATCGGACAGATCGGGCACAATGCCGTTGTGGCGGCAGGCGCGGCAATAGCCGGTGGTGTCGCCCGCATCCGTCAGCCAGTTGCACGCATCGTACTCGGCGTTGCGGCAGAGCATCCGCCCCTTGCCCTTGTCGGCGAGCGTCATCCAGGCCTCGCCGTCGGGCTCGATCGCCGACATCGTCTCCTTCTCCGGCAGGAACGCGACGCGGTGGCCGCAGCGTTCGCAGGCGCGGTTCTCGAAATAGAGGACGTTGCCGCAGTCCTGGCAGACAAAGAGCTTCAAGATTTAGCCTCTTCGGGAAGGAAGTCTTATGATTAAGAGTTGCGGCGCCTCGCAAATACGCGCACGGGGGCTCATCGTTCCAACATTCGGGAACAAATAGCCAGACCCGGCGTTCGTTCATACCCACCCCTGCGATCGGTGGCCCTTTCCGTCCTTATCCCCTTTTCAGTAATGGCTATCACGCTTTGTCTGTGGGAATATCGGCTCGGCACGTGCGCTCTTGCATCACAACGGCCGACACCTTGAACGATCCCTTGCCCGATATCACCGCCGCCGAAAGGCTGCGCCAGCACCTCGAAGAGATCGCGCTCGAGCGCGACAACGCCTATCACGCGCTCCAGGAGCGCGAGGCAGAGCTGGCGCGTATCCAGCGCATCGGCAAGGTCGGCGGCCTCGAGGTCGACTTCCGCGAAGGCTTCAAGAACCGCCGCTCGCCGGAATATCTGATGATCCATGGGCTGCCGTCTGAGGCCGTCGACGAGACGCACGAGGACTGGGTCAACCGCATCCACCCTGATGACCGCGACGCCGCGGTGAAACATTTCTTCGACGCACTCGCCGGGACGAGCGAGGACTACACAGCCGAATACCGCATCATCCGCCGCAGCGACGGCGAGACCCGCTGGATCCGGGTCGTCGCCAAGTTCGAGCGCGACAAGGACGGCCGCGCCGTCCGGCTCGTCGGCGCCCACATCGACATTACCGACCAGATGCTCGCGCGCGAGACGTTGCGCGAGAGCGAGGAGCGGTTTCGGCTGATCGCCGACAGCGCGCCGGTGCCGATCTGGGTCACGAAGCTCGACCGCACGCGCTCCTTCGCCAACCAGGCCTACGTCGACTTCATCGGCCTGCCCTACGACCGGGCCATCGATTTCGACTGGCGCAAGATATTGCATCCGGACGACCTGCCGCATGTGCTGCAGCAATCCGTCCAGGGCGAAGCGTCGCTGAAGCCGTTCGTGCTGGAAGCGCGCTACAAGAACGCCAGCGGTGAATGGCGGTGGCTGCGCTCGGAATCGCAGCCGCGCTGGGACCCGACCGGCAAGCACATCGGCTTCATCGGCGTCGCCCACGACATCACCGCCGCCAAGCAGGCCGAGATCGAGCTGAGGCGACTCAACGAGACCCTGGAGGAGCGCATCACCGAGCGCACCGCCGAGCTCGAATCCAACGAGGCGCGGCTGCGCGCCATCCTGGAGACCAGCAACCAGTATCAGGGCCTGGTCAACCTCGAGGGCGAATTGCTCTATGCCAACAAGACCGCGCTCGACGGCATCGGGGCGAGCGCCGCGGACGTGATCGGCAAGCCGTTCTGGGACACGCCCTGGTTCACCGGCACCCACGGCATGAGCGCAACCGTGCGCAAGGCCTTCGACACCGTGCTCAGAGGCGAAGCGGTGCGGCTGGAGATGCGCCTGCGCCTGCCCATCGGGGAACGCGATTTCGACTTCGGCATGCGTCCCGTGCTCGACCGCCACGGCAACATCACCGGTGCGGTGCCCGAGGCCGTCGACATCACCGAGCGCCGCCGCGGCGAGGAAGCGCTGCGCCAGTCGCAGAAGATGGAGGCGATCGGCCAGCTCACCGGCGGCGTCGCCCACGACTTCAACAACCTCCTCACCATCATCCGCTCGGCGACCGACTTCCTGCGCCGCCGCGAGCTGCCGGAAGAACGCCGCCGCCGCTATGTCGACGCCATCTCCGACACCGTGGAGCGCGCCTCCAAGCTCACCGCGCAGCTTTTGGCCTTTGCGCGCAGGCAGCCGCTGAAGCCGCAGATCTTCAACGTCGGCAGCCAGGTCGAGGCCGTGGCGCAACTGGTCCGGCCACTGGTCGGCGGCCGCATCGAGATCGCCGTCGAGGTGAACGATGCCGACTGCTTCACGGTGGCCGACATCGCGCAGTTCGAGACCGCACTGATCAACCTCGCCATCAATGCCCGCGACGCGATGGAGGGCGAAGGCCGCCTCACCATCGCCGTGCGCAAGGTCGCGGGCATCCCGAGCCTGCGTGCGCAGTCGGCGCGCGGCGGCGACTACGTCGCGATCTCGGTTGCGGACACCGGCAGCGGCATCGCACCTGAAAACATCGACGCCATCTTCGAGCCGTTCTTCACCACCAAGGAGGTCGGCAAGGGCACCGGCCTCGGCCTCAGCCAGGCCTTCGGCTTCGCGAAGCAGTCGGAGGGCGACATCGCGGTGACGAGCACACGCGGCGAAGGCGCGACCTTCACCATCTACCTGCCGCAGGCGCACAGTCCTGCCGCGGAGAAGGACGCTGCGGCACTGACCAGCGAGGCCGCCACCACCGGGCGCGGCTATCGCGTGCTCGTGGTCGAGGACAATGACGACGTCGGCCAGTTCTCGACCGAGCTGCTGGAAGATCTCGGCTATGTCGTCCGCCGGGTCGCCAATGCCAATGCGGCGCTCGGCATTCTCGGCGAGAACGAATTCGCCGTCGACCTCGTCTTCTCCGACGTCATCATGCCCGGCATGAACGGGGTCGAGCTCGCCGGCGTCATCCGCGAGCGCTATCCGGGCCTGCCCGTCGTGCTCACCAGCGGCTACAGCAACGTCCTCGCCGAGAACGCGCATCGCGGGTTCGAGTTGATCCAGAAGCCGTATTCGGTGGAATCGCTGTCGCGTATCCTGCGCAAGGCGATCACGGAGAAGTTGGCGGCGGCAAGGTGAGTGGAAGTCAAAAACTCCGCTGTCGTCCCGGACAAGCGCCGCGCAGCGGCGCGCCGATCCGGGACCCATAACCACAGGATCGTGTTTGGCGAAGAACGACGACGTGTGTGCCCCGAGAAAGATTCCGCGGTATGGGTCCCGGATCTGCGCTTCGCTTGTCCGGGACGACAGTGGAGTGCGAACAACCAGGTGAAAGCAACACACCCATGAAACCCGCCCTCCTCTCCGCCTGGCAGACCTGGGCGCTACTCTCCGCCTGCTTCGCGGCGCTCACCGCGATCTTCGCCAAGATCGGCGTCGAGAACATCAATCCGGATCTGGCGACCTTCATCCGCACGATCGTGGTACTGCTCGCATTCTCGGTGCTGCTGTTCTTCACCGGACAATTCGCGGTGCCGTCGGCGGTCTCGTCGAAGACCTGGCTGTTCCTGGTGTTGTCCGGGCTTGCGACCGGCGCGTCTTGGCTGTGCTATTTCCGTGCGCTGAAGCTTGGCCCCGCGACGCTGGTGGCGCCGATCGACAAGCTCAGCGTCGTGCTGGTGGCCGTCTTCGCCTTCACCTTTCTCGGCGAGCGTCCGACCGCACAGGGCTGGCTCGGCATCGCCATGATCGGCGCCGGCGCGGTGCTGCTGGCCGTGAAGTTTTGAAGGGCGGAACAAAGGTGGCGTGAGATCGGTTTCTGGCTGGTCGCTTCCCAGCCTCGATCGAGAGACCGATGTCGAGCCAGGCCTCCCATGACCCCACCGACCAGACGAGACGCGCCGGCCGCGCGCTGGATGCGGCCAACTTCTTCCTCGCCGACGTCCGCGACGGGCTTGGGCCCTATCTCGCCGTCTATCTCCTCACCGAGCAGCACTGGGACGAGGCACGCATCGGCCTCGTGATGTCGATCGCGACCATTGCCGGCATCGTGGCGCAGACGCCGGCGGGCGCGCTGGTCGATGCGACGCGGGCGAAGCGGCTGGCGATGGTCATCGCCGCCATCATGGTGACGCTGGCGTCACTGTCGCTGCCGCTGTTTCCCGCCTTCCTGCCGGTCGCGATCTCGCAAGGCATCGCGCAGGCCGCCGCAGTGATCTTTCCGCCGGCGATCGCCGCCGTCTCGCTCGGCATCTTCGGCCATGCCGCCTTCACCCGGCGGATCGGTCGCAACGAGACCTTTAATCACGCCGGCAATGCAGTCGCCGCCGGGCTGGCGGGACTTTCCGCCTATTGGTTCGGCCCGACCGTGGTGTTCTACCTTCTCGCTGCCATGGCGGTCGCAAGCCTCGTGAGCATTCTCGCGATCCCCGCCCGCGCCATCGACCACGACCTCGCGCGCGGGCTGCACGACGCCGATACCGGTGACCAGCCGGAACAGCCCTCGGGTCTCGCGGTGCTCCTGACCTGCCGCCCCCTCCTCGTCTTCGCGGTCTGCGTCGTGCTGTTTCACCTGTCCAACGCGGCCATGCTGCCGCTGGTCGGGCAGAAACTCGCGCTCCAGGACAAGAACATGGGCACCAGCCTGATGTCGGCCTGCATCGTCGCAGCTCAAATAGTGATGGTGCCGTTCGCGATGCTGGTCGGCGCCAAGGCCGACCGCTGGGGCCACAAGCGCTTCTTCCTCGCCGCATTGTTGATCCTGCCCATTCGCGGCGCACTCTATACGCTTTCCGACAATCCGTTCTGGCTGGTCGGCGTGCAGCTTCTGGACGGCATCGGCGCCGGCATCTTTGGCGCGATCTTCCCCGTCATCGTCGCCGACCTCATGCGCAACACCGGCCGCTTCAACGTCGCGCAGGGCGCCATCATCACCGCCCAGAGCATCGGCGCGGCGCTGTCGACGACGCTTGCGGGCCTCGTCGTGGTCGGAGCCGGCTACAGCGCGGCGTTCATCACGCTCGGCGCGGTCGCCGCGATCGGTGCCATCGTCTGCCTCCTCGCCTTGCCCGAGACCCGGCGTGGCACCTTGCAGGCACAGGGGAAGACAGCGGCTCCAGCATCGGTTATCGCTGCCGAATGAACCGACCCAACCTCAAGGACTGAACGTGCCGTCTGACGCCATCTGGGCCTGGAGCATCATCGTCGCCGCGACCGCATGCGTCATCATCCGGCCTTTTCGCCTGCCCGAGGCGATCTGGGCCGTGATCGGCGCCGGCGCCCTGGTGCTGCTCGGGCTCCTGCCGTGGCAGGACGCGCTCACAGGCATCGAGAAAGGCGTCGACGTCTATCTCTTCCTGATCGGCATGATGCTGATCGCCGAGCTCGCCCGGCTCGAAGGCCTGTTCGACTATCTTGCCGCCCTCGCCGTCGAATATGCAGCCGGCTCGCCGCAGCGGCTGTTTCTGCTGATCTATCTCGTCGGCACGCTGGTCACGGTGTTCTTGTCCAACGATGCGACCGCGATCGTGCTGACGCCGGCGGTCTATGCGGCAACGCGTGCGGCCGGCGCCCAGCCGCTACCCTATCTCTTCGTCTGCGCCTTCATCGCGAACGCCGCAAGCTTCGTGCTGCCGATCTCGAACCCCGCCAATCTTGTCGTGTTCGGCGCGCGCATGCCGCATCTGACCGAATGGCTGCGTCAGTTCGCCCTGCCCTCGCTCGCCTCGATCGTGCTGACCTATGTCGTACTGCGCATCACCCAGCATCGCGCGCTGAAACAGGAGATCATCGAGCGCCGCGTGTCGCACAAGGTGCTCAGCCGCGGCGGCAAGCTGACCGCGATCGGCATTGCTGCGATCGGCGTCGTGCTGATCAAGGCCTCCGCGCTCGACAAGCAGCTTGGCCTGCCGACCTTCATCTGCGGCGCCGTGACGACCGGCCTCGTCCTGCTGCTCAGCCGTCAGTCGCCCATGCCGGTGCTGAAGCACGTGTCCTGGAGCGTGCTGCCGCTGGTCGGCGGGCTTTTCGTGATGGTGGAAGCACTGGTGAAGACTGGCGTGATCGGCCATCTCAGCGCACTTCTGCACGAGGCCGTCGCGCAGTCCGTGCCCGGGGCCGGCTGGAGCGTTGGGATCGCCACCGCCATCGCCACCAATATTGCCAATAACCTGCCGGTCGGCCTCGTCGCCGGGTCGATCGTGGCCGCCGATCACCTGCCCACCTCGGTCGTCAACGCCATCCTGATCGGCGTCGACCTGGGACCGAATTTCTCGATCACCGGTTCGCTCGCGACCATTCTGTGGCTGGTTGCGCTCCGCCGCGAAAAAATCGAGGTCGGCGCCTGGCCGTTCCTCAAGCTGGGCCTGCTGGTGACGCCCCCCGCCTTGATCGCAGCGCTTGCGGCTGCGATCCGGTAATCGCGCGCAATTTGCGGCGCATCAATGTCGCCGGCAAAGCCGGACCTATGCTTGACCTCGTCGCGCAGCTACGGCGCGGCATGGAGGTCCATTATGCAGATTCAGTCAAAGGCATTGCCGCAGAGTTCTTCACCGCGTCGCTCGTTTCGGAGCTTCACCGCGCCAGAACAAGGTGGCGGGACATTCCACCCTCTGCTCGTCGTCTCGGTCGTGGTGCTGCTGACCCTGTTCGCGATCGTGGAGATCGACCTCCACAGCACCCAGCTTCAGGCGATCGGTCTGCTCGGGTCCGGGATCAATCCCGTCTTCCTGAGCCCGTAGTGGGAAAAGCCCGATCGCGGCCACAAGGTCGCGACCGGGCAACGCGTCAGTCGTTCTCGTAGCCGTAGACTTCCGGCAGGATGAAGATCGCGGCGAGCAATCCGATCAGCGGGAAGATCGCGACCATCAGCGTGGCATTCGCCTGGCCGATCGCCGCGAACACCGTCGGGAACAGGAAGATCGCGAGGAACGACGGCAACTTCACGAACATGTAGGCGAAGCCGCTGGCCGTCCCGCGATACTTGGGCTTCGCAACCATGGTCGGGATCGTCATGCAGTTCGACGCGTCCCAATAATGGCCCCACAACATGGCGGCCGCCGCGAACGGCAGCAGGATCTTGTTGTCGGTGTAGAGCGCGAAGGCCGCGACCAGCAGCGAGGCCAGCACGATGCCGAAACCGGCGATCGAGATGCCGCGGTGGCCGATCTTGGGCGTCAGCAGCGGACCGACCCAGCCGGACAGAGCCGCGAAGGAAAACAGCGCCATCGTCACCAGATTGATGCCGAGCACGCTCGACACGCCAACCATCACGAACAGCACCGGCAGATAGAACGCGAAGGTCGAGAACTCGCTGCCTTGCGCGAAACAGGCGATCCAGCCGTAGATCGTGGCGCGCCAGCGGATCGGATCCTTCCTGAGGTCGGCGATGAAGGCACGTGTGCTGACCTTCGGCACCTTCACGTCCTGGTCCGGCAACATGTCGAGATTGTCGTTGAACATCTCGCGCGCGACCTTCTTGGCCTCGCGGTAACGTCCCTTCTGCACCAGCCACACGGCCGTCTCCGGCACGTCGTGACGCATGATCAGGATGATCAGCGCCGGCACCGCGCCGAGACCGAGCGTCACGCGCCACAGCATCTCGTGCTGCATGTCGATCAGCAGGAAGATCACGATGACGCCGATGGTGAGAACTTCACCGACGGCGAACATGAATTGCCAGCGATTGCCCATGACCTCGCGCTCACCCTTGGCCATGGATTCCATGATGTAGGTGTAGCCGGTCGAAATATCCGAACCGAGCGGAATGCCGAGCAGGAAGCGGATCACGATGAGCCAGGTCACGTTCGGCACGAAGGCCTGCGCCAGCGCCAGCACGATGAACAGCACCATCGTCACCAGGAACATGACGCGGCGGCCGATCTTGTCGGAGAGCCAGCCGCCGAGCAGCGCGCCGATCAGGGCGCCGCCCTGCGTGCCGGCCGCAGCGAGACCGAGCATCAGCGGATCGGGATTGTACTGCTCCTTGATGAAGATCAGCACGAAGGCGATCGAATAGAGGTCCCAGGCCTCGACCAGGATCGAGGCCATCATCAGCCAGCCGACCTTGTTGCCCTTGGGACTGTAGTTCGTAATGAGGTAGCGGACCGCGGCCTCGCTCGCGGTCGGTTGTGGCATCGCCATCGTTTGCATCTTTGGTCCTCTCTTCAAAACTCTCTTACGTGCCGAGCAGCGGCTCGATGCTGCAATCGAGCAGGCGCGGATCGATCCCCGCCTCCATGCCCGTGAACATGTGGTCCATGTAGTCGATCAACGCATCGCTCGCCTTCACGGCATCCTCGACATGGCGGCCGGCGACCGCAACGAGAATGGCGAGGTGGCGATCGATCGTGCCTGACAGCTCGGCCTGTCCCGGCATGAAGCGATGGTGGATGTAGCCGATGCGGCGGTACAGCGTGTGCAACGGCCGCAGCGTGTGCACCAGGAAGGGCTCGCCGGCTGCTTCCAGCACCAGCGCGTCGATGCGGCGATCGATGCTGTTGAATTCGTCGAGGGTCAGGGTGGCGCGGCGTTCGCGCAGCAGACGCTCGATGTGCAGCGCCTGATTGCGATGCGACAGGCTGGCGCGATCGGCCGCGAGCCGCACGACAAAGCGCTCCATGTCGCGGCGCAAGGCCAGCAGCATCCGCTCGCGCGCAAGATCGATCGGCGCGATGTGCAGGCCGTGGCGCGGACGGATGATGATGAGCGTGTCGGCGGAGAGGCGATTGACGGCGTGATGCACCGGTGTGCGCCCGAAGCCGGTGATGTGCTGCAATTCCAGCATCGTCATGAATTGTCCGGGCTTGAGCTCGCAGTGGACGAGCAGCTCTTCGATCCTCTGATAAGCCAGCTCGAAGAAGTTGAGCCGGTTGCGCCGGGAGGGCTTGCCCTCGCCGTCGTCCTCGTTTCTCACCACCTCGAGCGCGCGCTTGCGCCGTGCCATGTCGTCCTCCTGTCAGCCGCGCTCTCATTGCTCGTTGGCGCCTTAGTTGTGGGACCCTTAAAACATGTTGTGATATATTACAAGCAGGCGTAAGACGTTCGCGCGATCTGCAACATGTTGCAGTGCAAAATGAGACGTCAGGCGCGAGGCGCCTGTGATGGGAGGATTGTTGCCGTGAAGATCACGTCAATCGAGACGCTGCGCACCGAGGAATTTTCCAACGTCATCTGGGTCCGCGTTCACACCGACACGGGCATGATCGGTCTCGGCGAAACCTTCTATGGCGCGGGCGCGGTCGAAGCGCAGATCCACGACACCTTTGCCGGCCGCCTGCTCGGCCGCAATCCACTGCACATCGAGGCGATCCATCGCGACATGCTGAACCTGCCGATGGCGCAGTCCTCGACCGGTGTCGAATACCGCGCGGCCTCCGCAATCGACATCGCGCTATGGGATCTGTTCGGCAAGGCTTGCAATCAGCCTGTGCACCAGATGCTCGGCGGCCTCTGCCGCGACAAGCAGCGCATCTATAACACCTGCGCCGGCACGCAATATGTCCGCTCCACCAATATCAGCCCCGTCGCCAACTGGAATCTCGGCGCCTCCAAGGGCCCGTACGAAGACCTCGACGGCTTCATGCACCACGCCGACGCGCTGGCCGAAAGCCTGCTGGAGAGCGGCATCTCCGCGATGAAGATCTGGCCGTTCGACCCGGCGGCCCAAGAGAACAAGGGCCTCTACATCACCGCAGCCCAGATGAAGTGGGCGATCGAACCGTTCGAGAAGATCCGCAAGGCCGTCGGCGACAAGATGGAGATCATGGTCGAGCTCCACTCGCTCTGGAACCTGCCGACCGCCAAGCAGATCGCACGCGCGCTCGAGCCCTACAAGCCGACCTGGTACGAAGATCCGATCCGCATGAACTCGCCGCAGGCGCTGGCCGAATATGCCCGCTCGACCGACGTCTGGGTTTGCGCCAGCGAGACGCTGGGCTCGCGCTTCCCCTACAAGGACATGCTCGACCGCGACGCCATGCACGTGGTGATGGCGGATCTGTGCTGGACCGGTGGCCTGACCGAAGGCCGCAAGATCGCGGCGATGGCCGAGACCTATCACCGCCCGTTTGCGCCGCATGACTGCATCGGCCCGATCGGCTTCATCGCCGCCATCCACATGTCGTTCAGCCAGCCCAACACGCTGATCCAGGAATCGGTACGCGCCTTCTACAGGGGCTGGTACAATGAGCTCGTCACCACGATGCCGACGATCAAGGATGGCTTTGTCTATCCGATGGAAGGACCCGGCCTCGGCGTCGACCTTCTGCCCGCCGTATTTGACCGCTCCGATCTGACCGTGCGTCGCTCCAACGCCTGAGGATTTCTTGAGATGAGCACCGCCCTCTTCGACCTTTCCGGCCGCACCGCACTCGTGACCGGCTCCTCCCGCGGGCTCGGCCGCGCCATTGCCGAGGGCATGGCCAAGGCCGGCGCCAAGATCATCATCAACGGCGTCGACCCCAAGCGAGTCGAGCAGGCCGTCGCCGAGTTTCGCGTCGCCGGTCATCAGGCCGAGGGCGCGGCGTTCAACGTTACCGATGAGCCCGCGATCGTCGCGGCCTTCGAGCGCTTCGACCGCGAAGGGCTCGCGGTCGACATTCTCGTCAACAATGCCGGCATCCAGCACCGCAAGCCGCTGGTCGAGTTCACCACCGACGAATGGCGCAAGGTGATCGAGACTGACCTCACCAGCGCCTTCGTGATCGGCCGCGAGGCTGGCAAGCGCATGATCCCGCGCAAGCGTGGCAAGATCATCAATATCGGTTCGCTCGGCAGCGAGCTCGCGCGTCCCACCATCGCGCCCTACACCGCGGCCAAGGGCGGCATCAAGAACCTGACCCGCTCGATGGCGGTGGAATGGGCCCAGCATGGCATCCAGGCCAACGCGATCGGCCCCGGCTACATGCTCACCGACATGAACGAGGCGCTGGTCAACAACGCCGACTTCAACAACTGGCTGATGGGTCGCATCCCCTCCAAGCGCTGGGGCAAGCCGGACGAGCTGGTGGGCGCGGCGATCTTCCTGGCGTCGGACGCTTCGACCTACGTCAACGGACAGATCATCTATGTCGATGGCGGCATGATCGCCGCGATGTAATCGCGAAACTGGGAACGAGACCATGCGCGCCGTCGTCATCCACGCCCCGAAAGACCTGCGGATCGACAGCTATCCCGATCCGGCCCCCGCCCCGGGCGAAGTCCGCGTCAAGATTGCGAACGGCGGCATCTGCGGCTCCGATCTGCACTACTATCATCACGGCGGTTTCGGCGTCGTGCGCATCCAGCAGCCGATGGCGCTGGGCCATGAGATCGCGGGCGTGGTCGCGGCCGTCGGCGACGGCGTCACCAATGTGAAGCCGGGCACGCGCGTCGCCGTCAATCCGAGCAGACCGTGCGGGCAGTGCCTGCATTGCCAGGAAGGCATGCGCAACCAGTGCCTCGACATGCGCTTCCTCGGTAGCGCGATGCGCTTCCCCCACGTGCAAGGCGGCTTTCGCGAGTTCATCACGGTCGATGCCGCGCAGGCGGTGCCGATCGCGGACAAACTGACATTGGCGGAAGCCGCGGTGGCCGAGCCGCTCGCAGTGTGCCTGCATGCCGGCAAGCAGGCCGGCCCCCTCCTCGGCAAGCGCGTGCTGATCACGGGTTGCGGGCCGATCGGTGCGCTGATGATCCTCGTCTCGCGCTTCGGCGGCGCGTCCGAGATCGTGGTGACCGATGTCGCCGACGCGCCGCTCGCGGTCGCGAGAAAGCTCGGCGCCACCCACGCCATCAATGTCGCGACCGATGCCGCAGCGCTCGATCCCTGGCGCGCCGGCAAGGGCGTGTTCGACACCCTGTTCGAAGCCTCCGGCAACCAGGCCGCGCTTCGCACCGCGCTCGACGTTCTCCGGCCCGGCGCGACGCTGGTGCAGCTCGGTCTCGGCGGCGAGATGACGCTGCCGATCAACTCCATCGTCGCCAAGGAATTGCAGCTCCGCGGCACCTTCCGCTTCGACCCCGAATTCGAGCTCGCGGTGCGGCTGATGGGCGAAGGGCTGATCGACGTGAAACCGCTGATCACGGCCACCATGCCGTTCGAGAACGCGGTCGCCGCGTTCGAACTCGCCAGCGACCGCTCGCAATCGATGAAGGTGCAGCTGACGTTCTAGGGCTGGTATCGCGGTTACTGGCTCCCGATCAGCTTATCGCTGACCAGCCGGACCGCGCCCCGTTTCCACGAATAGTCGGCGCCCATGCGCAGGCCGCTGTCGCCACGTGACAGCACCGCACCGGTCCTGGCATCGCGGACCTGGAAGCCGAGCGTGTATTCGGTGCGGCTGACCCGCCGCACCACGCCGATCAGCGACTGATCCGCGCCGAGCTTTTGCGCGATCGCTGCCTCGCAGCCACCGCAATCCCGCAAGGCGCGCGCCTTGACCGCCTCGCCGCCGGCATCAACGATGCGGTAACGGCCGGATTGGCCCAACGCCTCGCGCACGCTGCCGGTGACCTCGGCCAGGTATGACGTATCCGACGTGGCTGAAGCGCCAGCCGAGGCGGCGGTCGTATCCTCGAGCTCGAAATCGAACACGGCCAGCGCGACCGGCGCGGGCGTGGCAAGCGCGGCCATGACCTCGCGAGACACGAAGATCTCGGCACGCTCCCATGATTCATCATTGTCGCCGCGGAAGGTGTAGAGCTTGTCCATCACGAGCTTCTTGGCGCCGACGTCGATCACGGCGACCTTGGCCCATTGCACCAGCGTGCTCGTCTTCTGGATGCCGCCGATGACCTTGAATGCCGCGCCGTCCTGGCCAGACGGCACCGGCCGGTAACGGCCATCCGCACTGATATCCCGCCTGAGCGCGGCCATGAACGCCGACAGCCGCCGCTCGTGGGCGGCGGTCTGGTTGGCCGGCTCGGCCGACGTATCGGTGTAGCTGAAATCGTCCATGGCAACGCCGATGGCATCCTCGGCGCCGGCTGGCGAAGAGGCCGAGGGGAGGACGAAGAGGAGGAAAGCAGAGAGGATCAAGCTGATACGGCGCATGCGGGCCTCGTGTGATGGAGCGCCGGCGCAATCTGGACGGCAACCTCAGGCCATGCAGCCGTCCCCGTCCCGGCGCGTGCCGGGAAAATTTCACGACGTTGCACCGCGGTAAGCGCGGCGCTTTGCGCCGCTTGCGTTCTGCCGTTTAATGCCGGGGCGACAATTCCGTTCGCGCCAGGTGCCCGCCGATGTGGAACCGCCCGAGGTTCGATCTCAAGGTCCGTCTGACGTTGCGCGTGGCCGCCATATCGGCCGCATGCTTCGCCGCGATCTCCGCCTATTTCCTCATCACCGCCGACCGCGCGGCCCATGCGCGCCTCGACGACATCGCCGCCATCGTGGCCAAGACGCTAGAGCTGCAACAGGGCAAGATCCAGTGGGTGGCGAGCCCGCGCTCGGACTTTCCCAACCTCGACCCCGTTTCGGCCTATGTGATGACGCCCGGCCTGTGCCTGGCGTTCCGCGGCGTGAGCGGCGACATCCTGCAGCGATTCTGCAGTGGCGCGCCGATTCCGGCGAACCCGCCGCCGCAAGTCTTCGCGGCCTTCTATCGCAGCCTGTTTGACCCCGGCCGCGAGGCGGCTCGGCCCGTGATCGTGCGCGGAACGAAACTCGGCGAGACCGTGGTCTCGGTCGACCCGGCCGTGCAGACGGCCGACGCCTGGCACGAGGCCGGCCGCCTGATGCTCGCACTTGCGATCGCACTGCCGCTGTTGTGCGTCCTGGTCTACGCCGCACTGGCGCGTGCGCTACGGCCCACCCGCATGATCCGCTCCGGCCTCGAACGGATCGCCGCCAATGACCTTTCGACGCGGCTGCCGCCGTTCGATCTCGCCGAACTGTCGGCGATCCGCGACGTCTTCAACCATCTCGCCGAAAGCCTCGACACCGCGCTGGCCGAGCGCAGCGAGCTGACGCGGAAACTGATCGCACTCCAGGACGAGGAGCGCCGCCATCTCGCGCGCGAGCTGCATGACGAGTTCGGCCAGTCGCTGGCCGCCATCCGCGCGCTCGCCTCCTCCGCCCGCCAGACCGCCGTACAGGACTGCCCCTCCCTGCTTGGCGAGTGCGACGGCATCGCGCGGACCGCAACCGGCATGATGGAGACGCTGCGCGGCGCGCTGTTCCGGCTGCGCCCGCCCGATGTCGAGGAGCTCGGGCTCGTGGCGAGCCTCGAAGGCCTGGTTGCGGGCTGGAACGGGCGTAGCCGCGGCCAGACGCGGTTTTCGATCCGTTTCGACGGTGCGTTCGCGACGCTGCCAGCCACTATCAGCGCGAGCCTCTACCGTATCGTGCAGGAGGCGCTCACCAACGCCGCCAAGCATGCCGGCGCCACCCGGGTAAGCCTGGAGCTTATCATGCGTGCCGACGAGATCGCACTTGCGATCGACGACGACGGACGGTCGAACGATCCCGTCGCAAAATCCGGAATGGGCCTGCTCGGCATGCGCGAGCGCGTTGCGGCCTTGCGCGGCCAGTTGAGCTTCGAGGCCGCGCCAAACGGCGGCTCCGCGCTGCGCGTGGTCATTCCGCTTGCAGGCGTCGATCGGCAGCCGCTGGAGCGCGCGGCATGAGCGCGGCCGATGCGACCATTCTGCTGGTCGACGACCATTCCGTCGTCCGCGAGGGCTATCGCTCCGTGCTCCAGAAGCAGCCGGGGCTTCGCGTCGTCGCCGAAGCCGCCGACGGCGCCGAGGCCTACCGTCTGTTCAAATCCGAGGCGCCCGACCTCGTCATCATGGATCTGAGCATGCCCGGCATCGGCGGCATCGAGGCTGTCAGGCGCATCAGGCAATGGGACAAGGCGGCACGGATCCTGGTCTTCACCATGCACGAGAATGCCGGCTTCGCCGTGCAGGCGATCCGCGCCGGCGCGCGGGGCTACGTCACCAAGACCAGCCCGCCGGAGACGCTGGTGCGCGCCGTGATGGACGTGCTCGCCGGCAAGATCGCCATCAGCCCCGACATCGACCACGAGCTCGCGCTCAGCCGTATCAGCGGCGAGAGCTCGGCCGCCGACGTCCTCACGCCGCGCGAGTTCGAGGTGCTGCGGCTGCTGCTCGCCGAAAACACGACGGAGGAGATCGCCGAGACGCTCCACGTCAGCCCGAAGACGGTGGCGAACCTGCACTCCCTGATCAAGGACAAGCTCGGCGTCGGCTCCGACATCGAGCTGGTCCGGCTGGCGCTGCGCCAGGGCATATTGACCGAGGTCGATCTCGGCGAGGCCTGATCGCCGCCGAGCGCTTAAGGTTCCAGCTTTGCTCCGTCGGGCGAAAACGCCTCCACCGCGCCGCCGATTTTGCCGCGTGCCCGCGGATCATTCGCGCGCGACCACCTGGTCCAGCCACGCGCAGTTCAGCGGCGGCACGTTCGGATCGGCGACGCGCACGCCGCGGGCTGCCGCATCCAGCCGCATGTCGCGCAGCCGCTTGCGCTGTTCGTCCGGCATATGGAGGCGCTCGTGGCCCCACAGCGAAGGCCCGTCAAAGGTCTCGTGCGGCTGCCAGGTCTCGGGATCGATGATGCGCCCGCCCCAGCCATATTCGATGAAGAAGCCGGAAGGCGTGTTCACATAGAACGAGGTCATGTGGTCGTTGGTATGCCGGCCCAGCGTGTAGACCACGCGACCGTCTTCGAGCTGCGCGAGGTCGTAGCCCTGCCCGACATCGTCAAGGGTCCCGAGCTCGACCATGAAGTGGTGCAGCGCCTTGCGCCCCGATCCGACCATCGCGAAGGAATGGTGGCGACCGTTCACATGGAAGAAATAGAGCCCGTAGGGTTTCAGCCCGTAGTCCGAAACGTGGAAGCCGAGCACGTCGCGATAGAACGGCAGCAGCGGCTCGACATCTTCGACATTCATCACGACGTGGCCCATGCCGAGCGCGCCGGTGCGAAAGCCCGAGATCGGCCGGCCCGGCCTGAACGGCTCGTTCGCAAGCTCCGGCTTGCAGAAAGCCTCCAGCCGGTTGCCCGCGGGGTCCGCGAAAACGATCAGCTCGGCGACATTGCGCTCGTCGGCGAGCGCGCGCGAGCCACGCGTCACCCTCACGCCATGGCTCTCGAGCCTGCCCGCAAGCTGCTCCAGCTCCACGGTCGAGGGAACCTCCCAGCCCATCACCGCCAAACCGGCATCGCTGCTGCCATCAACGATCAGCCGCTGTTTGCGATCATCCATGCGGAAGGCGCGCATCTTGCCGCCGCGATCGACCTGCTGCATGCCGAGCAGCCCGGTCGCCATCTGACCCCACTGATCGAGCTGGGACGAGTTGATCCCGATATAGCCGAGCGCGGTGATTTCCATCGACGTCCTCCCGAGGGCATCGCGTTCACCGCAGTGCGGCGAACTTGATACCGGCCGCGCGCGATCCTACGGTGATGTCCGCAATCGCTTCGCGTTCGCAAAGACGATAGTCGCGGCGCGATCTGCCACAAGGGAGGAAATACGAAGTGTCCAAGGAGCGGACGCGGAACGGCCAACCTCGGCAATCGGAGGGCGTGCGCGCCTTCAAGCGCGGGCTGGACGTGCTGCAGGAGGTCAACCGCTCCGGCGGCATTCGTGCCGGCGACGTCGCCCGCGCGCTCGATCTGCCTCGCCCGACCGTCTATCGCCTGCTCGAAACGCTGGAGGAACTCGGCTATGTCGCCCGCAGCGCCAGCGACGAGCGCTTTCGCGTGACCCGCCTCGCTCTGAGCCTCGGAGACGGCTACGATCCCGGTGTCGTGATCTGCCAGGCGGCCGCGCCTTTTCTCGCCGAACTCAGCAAAACTCTGGTCTGGCCGGTCGATCTCTCGACTTACGAGAACGCCGCGATGGTGGTGCAGGAAACCACCCATTCGCGCAGCCCGCTCTCGATCGACCGCGGCATGATTGGAAAACGGCTGCCGATGCTGCGGACCTCCGCAGGCCGCGCTTATCTCGCCGCATGCCCCACGCGCGAGCGGGACCTCATCGTCAGCCATCTCCGCCGCATCGATGAGGCCGACGACCGTCCCTTCCTCGATGAGGGCCGTCTCACCCAGATGATCGCCGAGACGCAAGCGCGCGGCTACGCGGTCCGCAGCGAAGGCGAATACAATCCCAAGACCGCCTCAATCGCCGTTCCGATCGTGCGCAAAGGCGCCGTCTACGGCTGCATCTCCATCATCTGGATCCGCTCGGCGCTGGGGATCGAGGAAGCAATGGCGCAGTTTGTCGGCCAGCTCCAGGAGACGGCGTCCGCCATTCCGGTCGAGCCGTAGCGCGGCCGGTATGTCCACGCCGTCATGCCCGGGCTCGCCCCAGGCATCCACGTCTTTCGTGCCGCGCGGCAAGGCGTGGATGGCCGGGTCAAGCCCGGCCATGACGACCTTGCCAAGGGCCGTCCGCTGGGCGGACACTTGGCGCGACGGCGTTGATGCTGCGGCGCGGCTTGGGGAAGAGATGGCCCCATGCAGGATAAATCCGCCCCCGAGGAATTTGACGTCGTGATTGTCGGCCGTGGCCCGGTCGGTGCCACGCTCGCCAATCTGCTCGGCCTATGCGGCGTGCGGACCCTGGTGCTGGAGCGCGAGGCGCGGACCTATCATCTGCCACGCGCGGTGCATTTCGACGACGAATGCATGCGCGTATTCCAGACCATTGGCCTGGCCGATACGATCCTGCCGCAGGTCATTCTCAGCCCCGGCATGTTGTTCCTCGACGCCGACGGCAAAATGCTGCTGGACTGGTCGCGGCCGCAGACGCTGACGCCGATGGGCTGGAATCTCAGCTATCGCTTCCACCAGCCCGATCTCGAGGACGTGCTGATCAGCGGCCTCGCGCGCTGGCCGCACGTCAGCTTGCGCAGCCGCTGCGACGTGTTCGCGCTGGATCAAGACGAGAGCGGCGTGCGCGTCCGCTACGAAGATCTCTCGAACGGCAAGCTCAGCGAGGTCCGCGCCGGCTATGTGATCGGCTGCGACGGCGCGCGCTCGCTCGTCCGTCGCTTCATCGGCTCCTGCATGGACGACCTCGGCTTCCACGAGCGCTGGCTGGTGATCGACGTGCAGCTCGAGCGGAACCGCGACGATCTCGGTGACTACAGTATCCAGCACTGCGACCCGCACCGACCCGCGACCTATGTCCGCTGCACCGGCACGCGGCGGCGCTGGGAGATCACGGTCCTGCCCGACGAGGATTCGAACGACGTCGCTCAGCCGGCCAAGGTCTGGGAGCTGCTGTCACGCTGGATCACGCCCGACGATGCCGAGCTCGAACGGGCCGCGGTCTACACCTTTCATTCCGTCATCGCCCAGCAATGGCGCAGTGGCCGGCTGCTGCTTGCGGGCGATTCCGCGCACCAGACTCCGCCCTTCCTCGGCCAGGGCATGTGCGCCGGCATCCGCGATGCCGCCAACCTCGCCTGGAAGCTTGCCGCCGTCATCCGCGACGGCGCCGCACCTGAACTGCTCGATACCTATCAGAGCGAGCGCCAGCCGCATGTGCGCGAGTTCATCGAGCTCGCTATTCGCCTTGGCGGTGTGATCAACACCAAGGCAATCGAGGCGGGTCTTGCGGCTGGCGAACCCCGCAAGAATGCTCCGGTGAAGCTCGAAGTCAAGAAGCCCCTGCTTGGTCCCGGGCTCGCGCTCGGCGACCTGCCTCTCGCCGGACACCTCGCACCACAATTCACGCTGAACGACGGCGGCCGTGGCGACGACCGGATCGGTTATAGCTATGTGCTGCTTGTCGAGGGCGCAGCCCGTCCCGCTCTCTCGCAGGCGGGCATCAATATCCTGACCAGTGACGTTGCCGAGGGCATCGGCCCCTGGCTCCGCGAGCACGGCATCATCGCCGCGCTCGTTCGCCCCGACCGCTACATCGGCGGCACCGCCCGCAACGATGCCGAGCTCGACCGGCTCGTCGCCGCCATCACGCCTCCAACCCACGTGCCGTCCGCGGCCTGACCGAACTCTCCTCAAGGACATCCCATGAAGCTGCTTTCTTTTATCGCCAGTGGCCGCGCCTCTTTTGGGGCCGTCAAGGACAATGGCGTCGTCGATCTCGGCTCACGCATGGCGCCCTGCACCACGCTGCGGCAATTGCTCGAAGCGGTCGCGTTACCGAAGCGGCAAAGCTGGTCGCCTCCACAGCGCCCGATCATCCACTCGACACGATCAGCTTCGCACCTGTGATCCCTGATCCCGGCAAGATCATCTGTGTCGGTCTCAACTATCGCGACCACGTCGCCGAGACCGGCCGCACTGTCACCGAGAAGCCGGCACTGTTCGTCCGCTTCCCCTGCAGCCAGGTCGGCCATCTCCAGCCGATCGTGAAGCCGAAAGTGAGCGACGATTTCGACTATGAGGGCGAGCTCGCACTCGTCATCGGCAAAGAGGGCCGCCACATCCCGGCAAGCCGCGCACTCGACCATATCGCCGGCTATTCATGCTACAATGAAGGCAGCATCCGCGACTGGCAGCGCCACACCAGCCAGTTCCTTTCCGGCAAGACGTTTGCGGACAGCGGCAGCTTTGGCCCGTGGCTGGTGACGGCGGATGAGATCCCCGATCCGTCGAAGCTCAGCCTGCAGACGCGTTTGAACGGCACCGTCGTCCAGGACACGACCACCGACCTCCTGATCACCGCCGTCCCCGAGCTGATCGCTTACATCTCCACCATCTGCCCGCTCGTCCCCGGCGACGTCATCGTGACAGGCACGCCGGGCGGCGTCGGCGCCAAACGCACGCCGCCGCTGTGGATGCGCCCGGACGACACCGTCGAGGTCGAAATCTCTAGCATCGGAGTTTTGCGCAACAAAGTCATCGCCGAACCGGCCTGATCGCCGCCATCGACCAATCAAACATAACAATATTCAGGAAACGCCATGGCCATTCTCCGCACCCCATCCGCCGCCCTCCTGCTGGTCACGCTGGCGCTCGCGGGCTCCCCTGCGCGCGCCGAGATCAAGGGCGACGCCATCCGCATCGGCGTCCTCACCGATATGAACGGCATTTTCGCAACCGCGATGGGCCCGGGCTCGGTCGAGGCGGCGCGGATGGCCGCGGAAGAATTCGGGGGCAAGATCAACGGCAAGCCGATCGAGATCCTGCAGGCCGATCACCAGAACAAGCCGGACCTCGCTGCCTCACTCGCACGAAAATGGTTCAGCGACGGCGTTCAGGCGATCGCGGATGGCGGCAGTTCCGGTGCGGCGCTCGCGGTGCAGGAGCTGGTGCGCGGCAACGGAAACATCTTCCTCGTCTCCGGCGCGGGCGCCAACCAGCTCACCGATGAGGCCTGTGCGCCGACCAGCGTGCAATGGACTCAGGACGCTTATTCCACCGCAACCGCGGTCGTCTCCGGCATCATGCAGACCAGCAAGGAGCCGTGGTTCTTCATCACCGGCGACTATGCTTTCGGGCACTCGATCGAGGCGACCGCGCGCGACCGCATCGCGGCCCTCGGCGGAAAGGTCGCCGGCAGCGTCAAGGCCCAGCTCGGCACGCCCGATTACAGCTCCTTCCTGCTGCAAGCGCAGTCCTCCGGCGCAAAAATCCTGGCGATCAACGTCGCCGGCGACAACGCCACCGCGATCAAGCAGGCGGAGGAGTTCGGCCTCGCCGACCAGGGCATGAAGATCGTGCCGATGTCGTTCCAGAACGTCGACATCGAGGCTGTCGGCCTCAAGGCAACGCGCGGCGATCTCATCGTCACCTCGTTCTTCGAGGATGTCTCGCCAGCCGCCCGGAAGTTCTCCGACGCGTTCTATGCGCGCCGCAAGGCGATGCCCTCGCAGATCCAGGCCGGCGTCTATTCCGCCGTGCGCCACTATCTGCAAGCCTTGAAGGACACCGACACGGACGACAGCGCCACCGTGATGGCGAAGATGAAGGCAACGCCGGTGTCGGACGCCTACACGCCCAACGGCCGCATTCGCGAGGACCAGCGCATGGTGCACGATCTCTATCTGGTGCAGGTCAAGACGCCGGAGGAATCCAAGGGCCCCTGGGACTTCGTCAAGCTGGTCGCGACCATCCCGCCCGACCAGGCCTTCCGCCCGCTCGACCGCAGCAAGTGCGGCCTGGTCGGCAAGTGATCGACTAGGCGAGGTAACGCGTCAGATAGCCTTCCATGGCGTAGAGCGCGCAGAGCGCGAGGCTCGACCACACCGCAGCGGTGAAATACAGGAACATCCAGGTCAGCTCGCCCTTCCAGTGCGCGATGTCGTGGGTCACCACCCAGCGCGTCGCGACGTCGTGCAGGCCGTCGAGGAAGCCGAGGAGCTTGTTGCCCTCTTCATGCCCTGCCCGCCAGCGGCTGAGATACATCGGCACGTCGACGGTGACGAGGAAGGCGAGGAAGCAGGCGATGCCGATGATGCCGGCGATCAGCGCCCAGCGCACCGGTCCCTGGAATTCCGGCATGAGGCGACACAGCGCGATGCCGGCGAGGAAAAACGTCACCGCCCACAACGAATTCTCGATCGCGTTGTAGAGGAAGTTGGTGGTGACGACCGCGTACCAGGAGAAGCACTCCGCGATGATGATGATGGGCACGATCACCAGCGCGATGTTCACCACGGTCTCCGCCCCGGTCATGTGACCCAGCTGATGCAGGATGATCGCCCATTGCGCGACGAAGCACAGCTCGGCCACGGTCGCGACGGTGCGGCCGACGAACACGCTGGAGAGCCAGGTGTCGAACAGGCAGATGCGCTGCACGTCGGCGCG
Organism: Bradyrhizobium sp. Mp27; assembly: GCF_029953005.1. Classification (NCBI taxonomy): domain Bacteria; kingdom Pseudomonadati; phylum Pseudomonadota; class Alphaproteobacteria; order Hyphomicrobiales; family Nitrobacteraceae; genus Bradyrhizobium; species Bradyrhizobium sp. Mp27. The sequence goes on from NZ_JASAUS010000104.1 coordinate 23,111, forward strand.
CGGCAGGAACGATCGGAACGCGCAGCCGAACACATAGCCGGCGCAGAGCAGGAACATCAGCCCGATATCCGAACCGCCGCCGGCGCTGCCGGCAACCGTCGGATAGAACTCGCGGTACAGCATGAACCAGACGAGGATGTTGGCACTGCTTACAAGCGTCAGGGACCCCCACCACCACGCGAGGGGATTTGACCGCGCCTGCCACTGCAACATGAATCGCTCCGCCGTAATCGATATGACATCAAGAGGTAGCAATTCTGTCATAAATCGGCGGCGCGACGCGACAAAAATCTACGTTATGGCGCTGTCATAATTGACCTGCGCGCTGTCATATTCGCCAAGGCGACTGCTCTCCCCCATGCGTTTCCGAGCTTATTCCGGGGCGCCTCTTCGAGGCCCCCGGAATAACGCGGGGAGTCTATTTCTTCATCCCACCAACATACGCCGCGAGCTTGTCCAGCGTCTGGTAGCCGTATTCGACTGCACCGAAGCCGATCATGCCATCGCGCTGCTCGGTACTCGAGGCCAGTTGCCGCATCATCAGCACGGTCTTGCCGTTGCTCTGCTCGGCAAAGGTGATGGTGAAGCGGAACATGCCGGGATCGTCGTCCTGGTCGACGCCGTGATCCATCTCCATCAGCGACGGCCGTTCGATGCGGCGGAAGCGCATGCGGTTCGGATAGACGGTGCCGTCGGGACCGATCATGTTGAAGCGCCAGACGCCGCCGACACGCACGTCGATCTCGAAGGTCTCGAGCTTGAAGCCCTTCGGCCCGAACCATTGCGGGAGATGTTTTGGATCGGACCACGCCTCGAACACCAGGTCGCGCGGCGCGTCGATCACGCGCGACATCACGATCTCGCGGTCCATCGACCATTGCGACAGAGCGGGATTGGCAGAATTCGTCATCACTCAGAACCTTTCCGTTTGGTTGTGCGGGACGGCCGCTTGGCGGCCGCCCTCTCCTTCTCTTTCTTCAGTTGCAAGACGTAAGCCTCGAACCGGTCGAGCCGCGCCTCCCAGATCGCGCGCTGCTGCTGGAACCAGTCCTCCGCGCCGACGAGCGCGTCCGGGCTGAGCCGGCAGGTGCGCACGCGGCCGGATTTCTCCGACTGAACGAGCCCGCTCGTCTCCAGCACATGGATGTGTTTCATGAAGCTCGGCAGCGCCATCTCGAACGGATCGGCGAGCTCGCCGACCGAGGCCTCGCCGGCGCAGAGCCGCATCACGATCGCCCGCCTTGTGGGATCGGCGAGGGCCGCGAAGATCTGGTCGAGCTGGGATAATTGGTTAGCCATGGAGCTAACTATACATGGCCGATGACGGGCGTCAATAATTGTTAGCCAATCGGCTAAGTTAAATTGTGGAGCCCGTAGCCCGGATGGAGCGCAGCGCAATCCGGAGGTGTTGCCACAAGCTGCAGCGGTCCCGGATTTCGCTGCGCTCCATCCGGGCTACGGGCCGCAAAACGACGAACGGAACCACAACGCGCAATCGTGAATTGGGGCGCGCCGCCCTCTCCGCTAGAAAGAGATTCGGGGGCGCATCGCACCATGCGTCAGAGCCGTGCCGTCTGTTGTCACCTCATCACACCTCACCCGGCGGGCGTTCGCCCGGGCTGCGCTCGTTCCCCTCGCGCTTGCCTGGCCGCGCCGCGCATCCGCGGATTCCGACATGATCGCGCAGATGCGCGACATCGTCGCCAACGAGCTGGCGCCGACCATGACGCCGGACCAGCCGGGCGGCCTCGCCGCCGCGCTCTATGCCGGCCGCCATGTCGAGTTCTTCAACTACGGCTTCGCCGACGACGCCACACGACGACCGGTCACACCAGATACGCTGTTCAACCTTGGTTCGCTGCGCAAACCGTTCGAGGCGACGCTGGTGGCGCTGGGCTCGCTCCGGAGTGAATTGCGGCTCGACGATGCCTTGCCGAAATATCTGCCCGAGCTCACCGGAGACTATGTCCGCCGCGTCACCGTTGGCCAGCTCGCCACGCACACGTCGGGCATCCTGCTGTCGACCGACCATCCACCCTGGCCGAACGACTCGTTCTCGCGGGCGCAGTTCATCGACATGTTCAACGCCTGGGAGCCGCAGGCCGGCGAGGCGCCCGGCAAGCAGCGCATCTACAGCCATGCCTGTTACGTGCTGCTTCAGCTCGTACTCGAGCGCTGCTACGGCGCTCCGATCGCAACCCTGTTCGAACAGCGCATCCTTGGGCCGATCGGCATGAATGCAACCTCCCTGCCGGAGCGCGGCGAGGACAACCGCGCCGTCATGGACGCGGCGAGGATGCAGCGCGTCGTGCAAGGCTATTCGGATCAGGGCATGGCGATCGGCCCACCCGGCAACCAGCAGAGCTATTTCGACTTTCCCGGCGCCGGCCAGATGTTTTCGTCCGCGCGGGATCTCGCGACCTTCGTTGCGGCCTGCGTCGACGGCCGCTCGGTCGATCCGCATTTGCGCGAGGCGCTGCGGATGACGCAGCGCGAGACCTTCCGCGTCGACGGCAAATTCGGACAGGGCATGGCCTGGGAGACGGTTCACCTCCCCGACGCCACCATCGTCGACAAGCCCGGCGGCCTCAACAATGCCTCCGGCTATCTCGGCCTCGTCCCTGTCAGGCAGATCGGCTTCGTCCTGCTCGCCAATCGCGGCGAATACCCGCACGAGATCGTTCGCTACAAGATCCTGCCCGCGCTGGCGAAGCTCGTCGCCTCGCACTGAACCGTCTCTCGCAACAGAAAGCCCCGGCAGAGCCGGGGCTTTCCGCGCCAGATCAGGAACGGGATGCTCAGTACCTGGCGACGACCGGTCCGCCGAACTTGTAGTTCACGCCGACGCGCACGATGTTCGACTTGAGATCGACCGAGTGGGTGTAGACGTTGCTCGGAAATGGCGTCGTCCCGGCAAAGCCGACCAGATTGGTGCTGGTCGCCGAGACGCTGCCGAGATCGACATAGAGATATTCGGCCTTGAGCGACCAGCCGCCGCCGAACGCGTATTCGGTGCCGACGCCTGCGGTCCAGCCGACGCGGGTATCGCGGATCGTTCCGGATTCGGTCGCGGCTGAGAACGTGTCGGTGAAGTTGAAATTGCCCCTCACCTCCGCGATCGCCGCGCCGCCGGTGGCGTAGAGCAGCCAGGTCGGCGCCGCGAGGAAGCCGATGCGGCCGCGGATGGTGGCAAGCCAGTCGGACGAGACCGACGAGGAGACCGTAAAGCCGGTCGGGGCGCAACAGGGATACAGCGCCGAGCCGGACGCGCTGCCCTTGAAGCCGAAATAGTTGATGTCGCCCTCGAGGCCGAGCACGGCGTGATTGACCTGCCAGTTGTAGCCCGCGGTGAAGCCGCCGGTCACGCTGGAGCTGTTGACGCCCTGGGCGCCGACCGCATTGATAGCGGGAACGCTGCTGGCGGCGAAATAGCCGGCCGGCGTCCAGACGGTCGAGGTGTTCAGATCGGCGCTGCCCCACTGCCCGCCGATATTGCCGCCGACGTAAAAGCCGGTCCAGTTATAGGCCGGCGCCATCACCGGCGCCTTGGTGTATTGCGCGGCGAGATCGGCCGCCTGCGCGGATGCGGTGCCGAGCACAATTGAAGCGACCGCCAGCAAAAGCTTCTTCATTCCAGTCTCCATGCCCCACGCGATTGACGATCGCGTTTTCGATGTGCGCAGATGGGAGCCATCCGGCGCAGATCGGGAATAGGCGGAGCATGTCTGTTCGTCTCGGTCTGCGGCGCAGTTCGTATGGACTGTGACGTAGTCAGTGACTTATCGCGCAAGACCAGCGACGAGTGTGACCCGAACGCCACGCGTCGCCCCGCCGCAGCGGCGCACCACGCAAGCCGCGCGTCGCGTTACGACAAGTGCACAAGAATGGCGGACCGAAGCCGCGCGCCGACTCACACCGAGCGCGTCAGTCCGCCGTCGACGCGGATATTCTGGCCGGTGATGTAGGCGGCACCCTCGGACGCCAGGAACGACACCGTCGCCGCGACCTCTTCGACCTTGCCGTAGCGCTTCATCGGCACGCTGTCGCGCCGCGCATCGGTCTGCGGCAGGCTGTCGATCCAGCCCGGCAGGACGTTGTTCATGCGGATGTTGTCGGCGGCATGGGTGTCGGTGAAGATCTTCGTGAAGGCGGCGAGGCCCGCGCGGAACACCGCGGAGGTCGGGAACATCGCGCTCGGCTCGAACGCCCAGGCGGTCGAGATGTTGATGATGGCGCCGGCCTTCTGCGCCTGCATCACCGGCGTCACCAGCCGGGTCGGACGGATCACGTTGAGGAGATACGTGTCGAGGCCGGTGTGCCACTGCTCGTCGGTGATCTCCGTGATCGCCGCGCGCGGCCCGTGGCCGGCGCTGTTGACGAGCACGTCGATGCGTCCCCATTTGGCTATCGCCCCGTCGACGAGCCGCTTCAGATCATCGTTCGACTTGTTGGAGCCGGTGACGCCGAGGCCGCCGAGCTCGACGGCCAGCGCCTCGCCCTTGCCGGAGGACGACAGGATCGCGACGCGAAAGCCGTCGGCCGCGAGCCGCCGCGCAGCCCCTGCCCCCATGCCGCTGCCGCCAGCCGTGACAAGTGCGACCTTCTCTGCTGCCATGACCGATCATCCCTGTGTTGAGGCGAGCCCCGGGCCCGGCCTATCATGAGGCCTTCTACCGCCGGACCTGCCGCCAGGTCCACCGCCCAAGCATCCGTTAAGGCATCCGCCATGAGCGATCTGCAGATCCGCAATTTGCGCCCCGAGGAGATCGCCACCGCCGTCGACTGGGCCGCGGCCGAGGGCTGGAATCCGGGCCTCGGCGACGCCGCCTGTTTCGCGATCCCGGACGCGAAAGGCTTCTTCGTCGGCGAGATCGACGGCCAGCCGGTCGCAACAATCTCCTGCGTCAATTACGATGATCGCTTCGCCTTCCTCGGCTTCTACATCGTGCGCTCAGGCTTTCGCGGCGCGGGCCACGGCCTGCGCATCTGGAACGCGGCGATCGCGCATGCGGGCGCCCGCGTGATCGGGCTCGACGGCGTCGTTGCGCAGCAGGACAATTACAAGAAGTCCGGCTTCCAGCTGGCCTACGCCAATATCCGCTACGGCGGCATCGTCGCCGCGCCGCCGAATCCGCCCGCCGAAATCGTCGCGCTCGACAATGTCCCGTTCGCGCTCGTTGAAGCCGACGACGCGACCGTCTTCCCGGCCGCGCGCAGCGCCTTCCTGCGCGCCTGGATCAACACATCAGGCCATCTCGGCGGCGCACTGCTGCGCGACGGCAAGCTCGCGGCATGGGGGGTGATCCGGCCCTGCCGGACCGGCCACAAGATCGGCCCGCTCGTCGCCGACGACCGCGGAGCGGCGGAAGCGATCGTGCAGGCGCTGCTGGCGAGCGCAGGCGGCGGCGAAGTGTTCCTCGACGTCCCCGCGATCAATCGCGAGGCCATCGCGCTCGCGGAATCGCTCGGGCTCAAGCCGGTGTTCGAGACGGCGCGGATGTACACAGGGCCGATCCCGCCGCTGCGGATCGACCGCGTCTTCGGCGTGACCAGTTTTGAGCTGGGCTAGCTGGGCGGACGACGCCGCTCAGTAGCAGCGCATGATGTTGACCGTGTGCTCGGCGCCGCCGCGGCCGGGCACCGTCACCTGCTCCGTCGGGCAGCTTGGCACATAGGGCCGGTCGGACGGCACCACGTTCGGCGGGAAGCGATGGGTCCAGTCCCAGGGAACGTCGTACGTATAGGTGTAACGCACGTCGGTGGAGGCCGGCTGCCCGGCATCGACGAAAGGCTGGTTATAGCCTGCGTTGTCGTAGAAGAACCCGCCGCCGCCCGGCCAATAGACCCAGGGCGTGTTGCGGCCGCGGAACCGGGCGCCAGGACCGATCTGCGGACGCCCGATCGCGCCGGAAGGCGCGGCGGCCATCCCGCGCGCGGCGGTGGCGGTGGCGCCGGGCCTGGCAAAACCGTCATTGGCAGAAAGGAGCAGCGCGGCTGCGCTGAGCGAGGCGAAGAGCGCCCCATATGATCTGGACATCATGATACGCACCAACTCGTTTGGCTTCGGCGGCTCCCCACCGCACGCTAGGCCGGGCCGTCGCCCACCCGCAAACGTATAATTAATTGTTGGTTAAGGCACGGGATTACAGCGGTGCGGCGGCCGATTGCCGCTGTCCCGAAATCGGTCAGCGCGGCAATATCCGGATCGTGACGCCGTGCATGCGCGCCCCGATCATCGGCTGGAGATAGGCGAATTTGGCGTATTTCGCCCGGTAGGCCTCGTCGATGCGATGGTTGATCGGCCCCTCGACCGGCGCAAAGGTGACATCCTTCATCATGCCTGCCGCGACGATCCGTCCCGCCTTCTGCCGCACCGCGGCCTGGTACCAGCTCGAGTTCCGCCCGTTATACGGGCGCGCGTAGAGCGCATCGTCAACCGCGACCGACCAGATCCAGGTCGGCGTGCCCGGCGTTGCGCCGTCCTCGCGGAACGGCGCAACGTGCAGATCGTCCGCATCCGCGATACGGCGCAGCTCATCAATTGGCCAGAACGTCATGATGCTCACGCCCTGTATTGGGCATCGGTGACGTGCTCGAGCCAGTCGACAGTCTTGCCGCCAACCGATTCCTGGATAGCGATGTGCGTCATCCCGGTCGCAGGCGTCGCACCATGCCAGTGCTTCAGATCAGGTAGAAACCACACGACGTCGCCGGGCCTGACCTCCTCGATCGGGCCGCCCTCGCGCTGCACCCAGCCAAGACCCGACGTGATGATCAGGGTCTGGCCAAGCGGGTGGGTGTGCCAGGCGGTGCGCGCGCCGGGCTCGAAGGTCACCTGCCCGGCACCGACGCGGCCGGGTTCGGGCACCTGGAACAACGGGTCGATGCGCACCGATCCCGAAAACCTTTCCGCAGGTCCCTTGCGGGAGGGCTGCGAGCCATTGCGTTTGATGTCCATGTCGATCTCCTTTGCATGGGCGAGCCTTGCAGGCGCGCTCGCAAGCAGCGCTGCTACGAGCACGCTCCGTCGCGATAAATTGCTCACGGCTTCGGCCGCTTCTCGAACACGTCCTTGAACACCGACACTGCCGAGAACGCGTTGGGCCAGCCGGCATAGAACGCAAGCTGCGTGACGACCTCGCCGGTCTGTTCCTGTGTCAGCCCGTTATCCATCGCACGGTTCAGATGATAGGTGATCTGCGCGACCTGTCCGGTTGCGACCAGCGCGCTGACCGTAACGAGGCTGCGGTCGCGCGGCGCGAGGCCCGGACGCAGCCAGAGATCGCGGAACAATACATCGGTCGTGTACTGCACGAGGCCGGGTGCGACGTTGCCGAATTGCTGGCCCACGCGCGTCGCCCGGTCGGATTCCGCGGCCTCGTTGAGCGGCAACAGCGCAGGCGAGACTGCCGCCAACTGGTCCGACGCGATCTTGCGGGCCGCAAAGACATCCTTCGCAACCGAGACTGCCGACATCGCATTCGCCCATCCTGTGTAGAAAGCCAGATGCGTGACGATCTCGGAGATCTCGGCGGGCTTGACGCCGCTGGCGAGCGCCAGGTTCAGATAATAGGCGAGCTCGACGGTCTGGTTGCGCGCGATCAGCGCTGCCAGCGTGACGATGCTGCGGTCGCGTGCGCTCAACTGCGGACGCTTCCAGAGATCGCCGAGCACGACGGTCTCGCGGTATTTTTCCAGCGCGGGTGCGACGTCCCTGATGCTGTCAGACATCGGTTTGGCTCCTTCAGTTCCCTGCTCGCTCCTCACCGGCGCAGCGGCAATCAGGCCGAGCGCAGCGATGGCGATGGTCATTCGTCTCACGGGAAACATGGCGCGCCTCGCTCAATAGTCCTGGCGCGTCGGGCGGAACAGGATCTCGTTGATGTCGACATTCTCGGGCTGGCTGATCGCGAAGGCGACGGCGCGCGCGAACGAGGACGCGGGGATCGCGACCTGCGCATAGAATTGCTGGATGCGGGAGGCCGCGTCGCGGTCGGTGACGCTGTCGGGCAGTTCGGTCGCGACCGCGCCGGGCGAGATCACGGTGCTGCGGATGTTGTAGGGTTTCACCTCCTGGCGCAGCCCTTCGGAGAGCGCCCGCACCGCGAATTTCGTCGCAGCATAGACGGTTGAGCCCGGCCCTACCCTGTGGCCGGCAACAGAGGAGACGTTGATGATGTGACCCGCCTTCTGCGCGGTCATGTACGGCAGCGCCGCCGCGATGCCGTAGAGCACGCCCTTGATGTTGACGTCGATCATGCGGTCCCACTCATCGACCTTCAACCGTTCGAGCAGCGACTGCGGCATCAGGCCGGCATTGTTGAGCATCACGTCGATGCGGCCGTGGGCCTTCACACCCGCGTCCACCAGGGCCTTCACCTGCGCGCGGTCGGCAACGTCGGTCCTGACGGCCAGCGCCTTGCCGCCACTCGCCGTGATCTCGTTCACGAGCGCGGCAAGGCGATCGGCGCGCCGCGCACCGAGCACGACCGCGGCACCCTGTGATGCAAGCAGCCGCGCGGCGGCCTCGCCAAGACCGCTGCTGGCGCCGGTAATGACGACGATCTTGCCTGAGATACCCTCGTTCATGACGTTCAACCTTCTTCAATGCGCGCAGCGACGATCCCTCCGTCGTTCGCGGACGGGAGGTACATTCCAGTGATTTGCTGTCGGCTGAAGCTAGGCCGTTTTCGGCCAAGTGATTAGATGATAAAACCTGAATAGATTTATCGCCTGGGCTAATGAATGGACCGCGACAACGCCAGTGACCTCCTCGCCTTCCTCGCGGTCGCGAGAGAACGCAGCTTTACGCGGGCCGCTATCAAGCTCGGCATGTCGCAATCCGCGCTCAGCCAGATCGTGCGCGCGCTCGAGGAGCGGCTCGGCGTGCGGCTGTTGAGCCGCACCACACGCAACGTCGCCCCGACCCAGGCCGGCGAAAGGCTGTTCCGGTCGATTGCCCCGAAATTCGAGGAGATGGACGTCGAGCTCGCCGCACTCGGTGAATTCCGCGAGAAGCCCGCGGGCACCATCCGGATCACCGCGACGGAGAATGCGGCCGATGCGGTGCTGCTGCCGGCGCTGGCCAGGATCCTGCCCGACTATCCCGACATCAAGGTCGAGGTGATCATCGACTACGGCCTGTCCAACATCGTCGCCGAGCAATATGACGCCGGCATCCGGCCAGGCGGTCTCGTCGCCAAGGACATGATCGCAGTCCGCGTCGGTCCCGATCTGCGCATGGCCGTGATCGGCGCGCCGTCCTATTTCGCAGGACGCAAGAAGCCCCGCACCCCGCAGGACCTGACCGAGCACAACTGCCTCAACCTGCGCCTGCCCACGCATGGCGGGCTCTATGCCTGGGAGTTCGAGAAGAACGGCCGCGACCTCAACGTTCGTGTCGAGGGACAGCTCGTCTTCAACGGCGCCGGCGCATTGCTCAGTGCCGCGCTGCGCGGCTTCGGCCTCGCCTACATCACCGAAACCCAGGTGCAGCCCTATCTGGTAAGCGGACAGCTCGTCCGCGTGCTCGCCGACTGGTGCCCGCCCTTCTCCGGTTACCACCTCTATTATCCGAGCCGCCGCCAATCCTCGCCGGCGTTTTCACTGCTGGTGGAGACGCTGCGCTACCGCGGCAGGCAAAACAACACGCGCCCGTAGCCAGTAGCCCGGATGGAGCGAAGCGCAATCCGGGGCCGCTGCATCTGCGGGCGAGAACCCCGGATTACGCTTCGCTCCATCCGGGCTACAAGACCTCGCGTTGCCCGTCGGGCAAAACACCCAAGATGCCGGTCAACCCGTATCGCCAAAAACATTCCACTTTACCGAAATTCGGAATTGGCGGATATTGCGCCCACTCCGGCCCAAGGAAGAGGGGCGTATCGCGATCGTCACGAACGCGGGCCGGGCAGCGGTGGACGCGGGCCACATCGGCGCGAAGGGTTTTGCAGGGCGGGCGACCGTGAGCAAAGACCGCGCGCAAACGACCGGTGTGATCAGCGTACGGCCAAATCGTGTCGTC
>NZ_JASAUS010000105.1:0-31836 GCF_029953005.1 Bradyrhizobium sp. Mp27
GAGCGCGAGTGCGCGGGCCAGTGCCACGCGCTTGGTCATGCCGCCCGAGAGCTCCGACGGATATTTGTCGGCGTCCTGCGCCCGCAACCCGACCATCTCGAGCTTGGCGATGGCGATCTCGTCCATCAGCTCCTGCGACAGGACGAGATTTTCGCGCAGCGGAAACTGGACGTTTTGTCGAACTGTTAGCGAGGAGAACAGCGCACCCTGCTGGAACAGAATGCCCCATTTGCTAGTCGCGCCCTGCCCGCTGCGGTCATGCGTGCCGCCGATCGGCTGCCCCATGACCTCGATGGTACCGCTTCGCCGCGGGACGAGGCCGATGATGGTCCGCATCAAGACTGACTTGCCGCCGCCCGAGGCACCGACCAGGCCAAGGATTTCCCCGCGGCGAACGTCAAGCGAGAGGTGGTCGAGCACAGTCTGCCGACCGAAGCCGACCACGAGGTCGCGGACGCTGATCGCCGGCTCTTCCGATCCTGACATCGTCACATCCCGATCGAGGCAAAGAAGATCGCAAAGAGGCCGTCGAGCACGATCACCAGGAAGATCGACTTCACCACCGAGGTCGTCGTCTGCCTGCCCAGCGATTCCGCGCTGCCTTTCACGCGCAATCCCTCGCTGCAGGCGACGATCCCGATCACCAGTGCCATGAACGGCGCCTTCAGGATCCCGACCTCAAAATGGGTGACGGAAATGGCCTCATGCGGGCGCGCGATATAGATCGCGGGACCCATGTCGCCGTAGAACTGTGCGACCAAGCCGCCGCCATAGAGCGCGGCGATTGCCCCGATGAAGGCCAGGATTGGCAGCGCGATGACTAGGGCAGCCACGCGCGGCAGGATCAGGACGTCGACCGGATCGAGCCCCATTGTCGAGAGCGCGTCGATCTCCTCGCGCATCTTCATCGAGCCGAGCTCGGCGGTATAGGCGCTCCCCGAACGGCCAGCGACCATGATGGCGACGATCAGGACCCCCAACTCGCGGAGCACCAGGATGCCGACCATATCGACCGTATAGGACTCCGCGCCGAACCTGCGGAAGTGGAAAAATCCCTGCTGGGCGATGATGGCGCCAATCAGGAAGGTGATCAGCATGACGATCGGGATCGCCTGCCAGCCGATCCGATAGAGCTGATAGACCAGCGATGTCAGCCGCAGCGACCGCGGCCGGCGCAATATGCCGATCAGGGACATGAACAGTGCGCCGAGCATCTGAAGGAAGATCGCGATATCCTCGCGCGCGTCGACCGTGGACTTGCCGAGATCGTGCAGCCTGTCCAGAATCGGATTGGGCACGGGTGCCGGAAGCGGATTGTGCCGGTTGACCTGACGCACCTCGTCCATCAGGCCCCTGAAATTGTCGGCTATTCCGACCATCTCGGCCGATCGACCGGGTGATGCCGCCCTACGCGACAGTTTCTCCAGAAGCCAGGCGCCGAGCGTATCGAGCTCGCTAACCCCCGCCATGTCGAGCGTCACGGTCTTCGATCGGTGGACATCTGCCCTAACCGATTGAGAAAGCGCTTCGAGCTTCGACACGTTGGCGGCGATCCACGGACCCTCGGGCCGCAATTCTAGCCCGGCGCCAGAGGGCGTCGCCAGCAGCATTGGTTCCGAGTTCACGTCTGTATCCTCATGGGACCGATCCCAATCGGCGTTGATTTCTAGGTCGCCCCGGGGCGCCTGGATTGACCTACCTCAAACGCGCGCCTCGGGAAGCTCCCTTGACGCAAATCAACGGCCATCGGGGCTGCTCGCATAGGCTTGTCGCATTCAAATGGGAGACTGCCAATGTTCGACACCGGTAGGCTGAACGATGAGTAAAGCGATGAAGGTCGATGTCGCGCGCCTGCTGAGCACGGCTGCCGAGCAGACGTTTGACACATCGAAGGACCGCGCCGAGGCCTTGGCCGATCAGATCAAAGCCGCGCTGACGGAGCTGGGAGAGACCGTGAGTGAGGAGCAGGCGCAGCTCCATGACCTCATCACGGGGCGCCCTGCGGCGTCTGTCGCTTCAGCCTTCGCTGTCGGCGTGGTCGTCGGCTTCATGCTGAGGAGACACTAGGTGAATACCGAAAACATCATCAAGCACCTGCGAGTTCTCTGGCGCACCGAGAGAATCATCGCTGACATCAGGCTGCGGCACTTGCTGATCGGACTCGGCTTGCGCGCCTTCGCGGCGCTGATCGCCGCCTTCGGCCTGCTGATGATCGAACTGGCAGCCTATTTTGCCCTCGTCCATGTTTGGAGCGCAATCGTCGCAGCGTCGATCCTCGGCGCGATAAATTTTGCCATCGCGGCTATCCTCTTCCTGATCGCGGGGCGTCAGCCGTCAGGAGGCGAAATCGAGCTTGCCAATGAAATCCACGGCGCAACGATTGAAGCCCTCCAACTCGAGGCCCGCGCGCTCCACGCTCAAGTCACGGGAGCGGTCCACCCCCCCCTGAACGGCCTGCTACCGCTTCTCACACCGCTGGTTGGGATAGTGGTCAAGAGCCTGCGAAAGTCGCCTGTTGCGCCCTCGTAGCAACAGCGCGCAGCGGCTTGCCCAGAAAGACGATCGGCAGTCGACTGGCTGAGATGCGCGGCGGAGATCGGCGACATCGAGACATGGGCCTCCGCAAGCGAGGACGCATCATTCATGCCGCGGCCGACCATCATGTCCGCCGCGGTTTCTGGTTGCGGCGCGGAATTGCGCCTCGGGCTCGGCAAGGGGCCGCCCGACCAAAGCGTGGCCCTGATCGATCACGTCTTGGGCCTCAGCGCCATCGGGTGAAGTAGAGCGGCGGAAGGAACTGCGCCGCTGCGGCGCGACTACCGCCGCCTCGAACCGTTTGGCGAGTTCGCCGGCGGCCTCAACACGCGCCGTTGGGCTGATCGAGCACCACCACGGTCGCGTATGTCTTAGATCAAGCCGCGCCACGCGGCGAGAAATCCGTCAATGGAATCAGACCTCGGAACTTGCCTCCGGCGTGGCCTTGGGCGACACTGCCGCGATGTGGCGGTATCCCGAGCCGGCCACCAGCAGGATTGGAGCAGCTGTTGTCGCCAACCCGCGTAACTCATCCGCCAGACGACGGTCGCGGCGAGCATTTCCGGATCCGGATTGAGGGTTTCGGCGTCGGCACTTGGGATCTGGACCTCAGGACGCGCGATCTGGAGTGGTCGGAGACCGCCAGGACGCTGCTCGGCATCCCGCGAGATCAGGCAGCGAGCTACGAGCTCTTCCTGACACGTCTCGAGCCCAACGACCGAGAGCGCGTCGAGAGCGCGATCAAACGCGTGTCAGAGCACGGCGGCGGTTTTGACGTATCGTTCAAGGTCGGCGACTCCCCCGGCTGTAGACATTGGATCCGTGCCAGAGCTGGTCTCATCCGGGACGAGGCCGGTACCGCTTGCCATCTCAGCGGCATCCTCCTTGACATCGACGAAGAGAAGCAGGTCGAGGAAGCCCTGCGCACCCGCGAGACTCACCTCCGCTCGATCCTCCACACCATTCCCGACGCCATGATCGTCATCGACGGCCATGGCATCATACAGCTCTTCAGCACCGCCGCCGAACGCCTGTTCGGCTGGTCGGAACAGGAGGCGATCGGCCAGAACGTCAAGATCCTGATGCCGGAGCCTGACCGCTCCCGCCATGACAGCTACATCGCCCGCTACCGCACCACTAGAGATCCGCACATCATCGGCACCGGCCGCATCGTGACCGGCAGACGCCGCGACGGAACGACTTTTCCGATGCACCTGTCGATCGGCGAGATGCAGCCGGGCGGCATGCCCTATTTCACCGGATTCGTCCGCGACCTGACCGAGCATCAGCAAACCCAGGCGCGGCTCCAGGAATTGCAGTCCGAGCTGGTCCACGTCTCGCGCTTGAGCGCGATGGGCGAAATGGCCTCCGCGCTCGCCCACGAGCTAAACCAGCCGCTGGCTGCGATCAGCAATTACATGAAAGGCTCGCGTCGGCTGCTCGCCGGCAGTACCGATCCAAACACGCCGAAGGTCGAGAACGCGCTGGACCGCGCCGCCGAGCAGGCGCTGCGCGCCGGCCAGATCATTCGCCGGCTGCGCGACTTCGTCTCCCGCGGCGAATCCGAGAAGCTGGTCGGGAGCCTGTCCAAGCTGATCGAGGAGGCCGGCGCGCTCGGGCTTGCCGGCGCGCGCGAGCAGAACGTGCAGCTCCGCTTCAGTCTCGATCCGAACGCCGATCTCGTGCTAGCCGACCGGGTCCAGATCCAGCAGGTGCTGGTCAATCTGTTCCGCAACGCGCTGGAAGCGATGGCGCAGTCGCCGCGTCGCGAACTCGTCGTCACCAACAGCCGCGTCGCCGACGACATGATCGAAGTCGAGGTGTCCGATACCGGCTCCGGAATCCAGGACGACGTCATTCCGAACCTGTTTCAGACCTTCTTCACGACCAAAGAGACCGGCATGGGCGTGGGATTGTCGATCAGCCGCTCGATCATCGAAGCTCACGGCGGCCGCATGTGGGCCGAGAGCAATGCGTCGGGCGGTGCGACATTCCGCTTCACCCTGCCGGCGGCGGACGAGAACTGAATCATGACGACCAAGGGACATATCTACGTCATCGACGACGACGAGGCGATGCGGGACTCGCTAAACTTCCTGCTGGAGTCCTCCGGCTACAAGGTGGTCCTGTTCGACGCCGCACAGGGTTTTCTCGACGCCCTGCCTGGCCTCTTATTCGGCTGCGTCGTTTCCGACGTGCGCATGCCCGGGCTCGACGGGATCGAGCTGTTGAAGCGGATGAAGGCACAGCAAAGCCCGTTCCCGATCCTGATCATGACCGGCCATGGCGACGTGCCGCTCGCGGTCGAGGCGATGAAGTTGGGGGCGGTCGACTTTCTCGAGAAGCCGTTCGAGGACGACCGCCTCACCACCATGATCGAGACGGCGATCCGCCAGGCCGAGCCGGCGGCGAAGAACGAGGCGATAGCCCAGGACATCGCCGCTCGTGTCGCCTCCTTGAGCCCACGCGAGCGACAGGTCATGGAGGGGCTGATCGCAGGCCTCTCCAACAAGCTGATCGCCCGCGAATACGAGATCAGCCCGCGCACGATCGAGGTGTACCGGGCCAATGTGATGACCAAGATGCAGGCGGGCAGCCTCTCGGAGCTGGTGCGACTGGCGATGCGCGCCGGCATGCTCGACGATTGAGGCATATCAAGGCCTTTCCCCGCTGCTGTGCTAGCCAGACAGCATGATTGAGGTCAGCTCGCACCCCGAGCGGACGTCGCCCTCCGCAAAGCCGACGGTATTCGTGGTCGATGATGACGCCGCCGTCCTGGGATCGTTGCGGTTCCTGCTGGAAACCGACGGCTTCGCCGTGCGGACCTTCCGGAGCGGCACGGCGCTGCTCAATGCTGACGGAACGCGGGGCGCGGACTGCTACGTCATCGACTACAAGATGCCCGACATCAACGGACTAGATCTCGCCACCCGCCTGCGCACATTTGACGGAGACACGCCCGTGATTTTGATCACCGGCTATCCGGACGAAAACATCTCGGCCCGAGCCGCCGCGGCAGGGGTGAAAGACGTGATTTTGAAGCCGCTTCTCGATGAAAGTCTGGTCAAACGTATTCGCAGTGTCATCCAGGACAGGCGCGGACACGGACCTATGGGATTCTACCTAGGTAACCCCCCTTAAGATATCGCTCGAAATTTTCCGGGGCCTCGATCCCGCGTAAGCAATGGCCATCACAACGGAGATGGCTCAGATGCTCACCCAGTCACTCAACGCCCCGGCGATCAGCACCTCAATCACCCGCGGCAAGATTGCACCCGCCCTCCATCCGGTCTCCGATAAGTTCGGCGCGATCGCAGGCCACGTCGGCCTTGTGGCCACCGAATTCTCCTACCGCAAGGAAGAGGAGATCTACGGCGAGGACGAACCGGCCGAATATGTCTACCAGGTCGTCTCCGGCGCGGTGCGCAGCTACAAGCTCCTCTCTGACGGCCGCCGCCAGATCGGCGCCTTCCATCTTCCCGGCGACGTGTTCGGCCTGGAATCCGGCGCCACCCATCGGCTCGCCGCCGAGGCCATCATTGACACCACCGTGCGCCTGGTGAAGCGCGTTACCCTCGACAAGGCTGCCGGCACCGACGTTCAGGTCGCGCGCAAACTCTGGGCCATGACCGCCTCCGAGCTCCGCCACGCCGAGGATCACATGCTGCTGCTGGGTCGCAAAACCGCGATGGAGCGCGTCGCCACTTTCCTGTTGGAAATGGACCGCCGCCTCGCCGTCGCCGGCATGATGGCGCTGCCGATGTGCCGCCGTGACATCGGCGACTATCTCGGCCTCACGCTCGAGACCGTCTCGCGCGCGCTGTCGCAACTTCACACCCAGGGCATTCTCGGCTTCTCTGGCGCTCGCCAGATCGCGCTGCGCAACCGCCAGCGCCTGCACAATCTCGACGCCTGATCTGTCCTACTAGTCCCTTAGCCAACTTCCGGCCTAAATCTTTGGTCAGCGTACCGCGCGCCTCGTCTCGAAGGCAGTGCTGCTACGTCAAGTGACGGGCGCGGTCTACCCCCCTCTAAGCGGCCTGCTGCCGAACCGGTAAGGCGGGGCTGGACGATGCATTGCAAGGCGTCACGGGGGATGCGATATGTACGCGATGGTTCTCTCCGCGCGTGGCGCGCCATTGACGTTCGAGCGGCGACCCGACCCTATCCCTGGCCTCGGCGAGGTTCGCGTCAAGGTCAGCGCTTGCGGCGTGTGCAGGACTGATTTGCACGTCGTGGATGGTGAGCTATCCGACATTTCCTATCCGATCATACCGGGACATGAAGTTGTCGGCCGCATCGATGCGATGGGCGCGGGCGTCGAGGACCTGAAGGTGGGCATGCGTGTGGGCGTTCCCTGGCTCGGCTACACCTGCGGTGAATGCTCATACTGCCGCGCAGACAAGGAAAATCTCTGCGATCGTCCCAAATTCACCGGCTACACGCGTGACGGCGGCTTCGCCAGCCATCTCGTCGCCGACGCCCGATATTGCTTTCCGCTCGGCGAGCACGGCGAAGACGCGGCCCTTTCACCGCTGCTCTGCGCCGGCCTGATCGGCTGGCGATCCCTGGTGATGGCCGGCGATAGCAAGACGCTCGGCATCTATGGCTTTGGCGCGGCCGGCCATATCGTGGCGCAGGTGGCGCGCGCAGAGGGACGGACAGTCTACGCCTTCACCCGCGGCGGCGACCATGAAGCACAGCGGCTTGCGCTTTCCCTCGGCGCAGACTGGGCAGGCGCATCCGAAGAGATGCCACCGACCGAGCTCGATGCTGCCATTATCTACGCGCCGGTAGGCGCATTGGTGCCGCTTGCCTTGCGTGCGGTGAGAAAAGGCGGACGCGTTGTGTGCGCCGGCATTCACATGTCCGACATACCGACGTTTCCCTACCATATTCTTTGGGGCGAACGGCAGGTCGTGTCGGTTGCGAACCTCACGCGGAAGGACGGCGTCGACTTTTTTGCTGCCGCGGCGAAGGCCGACATCCAGACACACACAACGGTATTCCCGCTCACGGACGCGAACGAAGCGCTCGCCCGCCTGAGGGAGGGCAAGCTCGTTGGCGCGGCCGTATTGCGCCCATGACGGCGTGTCTACTGCTCAAGCACATAAGAGCCAGGCGCGTCACCCAAGGGCTCGCTTTTTTGTTCCGCCGCCGTTGCCGAAAAAGCCGGAACAGGCTGACCCGAATGCGCGCCGAGAAATCGCGTCCACTCAGTCCACCACGATCCTTCGTGAGACGGAGCAAGCTGGACCCACTCGTCCGGGCCGAGATAGGGATCATGGGCCTTCTTGGTGAGCACCTGGTAACTGTGCCCCTCTTCGCCTGGCGACGCGACGATGCCGGCATTGTGTCCGCCACTGGTCAGCACGTATGTGATATCTGCATCGGCGAGCAAATTGATCTTGTACGTCGATTTCCAGGGCGCGACGTGGTCGCGTAACGTGCCGACTACAAACATCGGCATGTGCAGATCCGAGAGAGCGACCGGCCTGCCGTTGACCTGATAGCGTCCCTCGGCGAGATCGTTGTTGAGAAACAGCCGCCGCAGATAGTCGGAATGCATCTGATACGGCATGCGCGTGGCATCGGCATTCCACGACATCAACTCGCTTGGCGCGGCTCGCTCTCCGACCAGATAGTCTCGCACGACACGCGACCAAAGCAGGTCGTTGGTCCGCAACATCTGAAAGGCGCCGGCCATCTGCGCCGTTCCGAGCAAACCTTGCCGCCACATCATATCCTCCAGGAACGAGACCTGGCTTTCGTTGATGAACAAGGTAAGCTCGCCGGCTTCCGTGAAATCGGTCTGCGCCGCAAGCATTGTCACCGATCGGAGGCAATTGGGCCGCTCGCGAGCCAGCCTGGCCGCCGCGATCGACAACAGAGTGCCACCGAGGCAATAGCCCGCGGCGTGGATGGCTCGGTCAGGCCGAAGCGAATTGATGGCGGTGATTGCGGCATCCACTCCGAGTTCGCGGTAGTCTTCGAGACTGAAATTGCGATACTCGGGGGTTGGATTCTTCCATGAGATCATGAAGACGGTGAAGCCGCTTTCGACGAGGTAGCGGACGAGAGAATTACGCGGCGAGAGGTCGAGGATGTAGTATTTCATGATCCAGGCAGGCACGATCAGAACAGGCTCAGGCCGGACGGTCGGGGTCATCGCAGAATATTCGATGAGCTCGATCAGCTCGTTGCGATAGACGACCTTGCCGGGTGTGATCGCAACATCCCTCCCCGCCACGAAAGTCTGATCGCTCCTCAGCCTTGCACCGGCGAGCAGAGCCCGCCAATCCTCCCACCAGTTGTGCAGGCCATAGACGAAATTGCCGCCGCCGGTCTCCATGATCTTGCGCAGAACTTCAGGATTGCTGACGGCGAAGTTCGTCGGAGCCACGGTATCCAGGCATTGGCGAAGCGCGAAGTCGGCGACGGCCGCGTTCGAATGGGCCAGTCCGTGAATGCCGATCGTCGTCGAATGCCACCATTGTTGGGTCAGCAGAAAAGCCTGGGCCAGGAGGTTGAAGGACGGCAGCTCCCAATCCGAGCCCGTGAAACGTCGGTCGTTTTCCGGCGGCCTGATCACGGACCAAGGCTGGAATATCGCATGCCGCGGCACCATGGCATCGACAAGATCAAACGCATTCTGGATCGCCCAGCCGGCAAGGCTGGCCTGCTTGCCAGGTGAGGCCAGGAGGTGCAGTTGCCAGTCGGCAAAAGCCAGGGCCAGCGCAGCCGGCGAGACCCCGCCGGTAAAGCGCGCCAGCGCCGCGTGGAAGGATCGGTCGATGGCATCGACGGCTGCATCGGAGCCGGACGGCTGCGCTGGCACCATTGCCTCAGTAACGGTGGGCTCAACGGGGACCTGGTCAGAATTCGAAGCTATGGGAATGCGGCTGACGGATGCTGGAGGCGACATGGTAAACTCCTTTGGCCCCCGCAACCTAACCATGTTGTCCGAGCGCGAATTGAGCTGCATCAACCCGGAAATTGGGCTGCCTCTTACCCTCCTCGCCAAGCGACCAACAGGCCGGCGAGCCCTTCGATGATCGAGCAGCCTAGCGCGGCCAAGGCTTTGGCCGCCGAGTTCTGGCTAACACCAAAAGACGTCCTCTACCGCGCGCTCGGCTCCGGTCCGGGCGGGCTATCGCAGGTCGAAGCGAACCGGCGCATCGCGATCTTCGGACCAAACCGCGCTGACGCCTCTGAAAGCCGGTCGGTCCTGCGCAAGCTCGGCCGACGCCTTTGGAACCCATTGATTGCGATGCTGCTGGCGGCCGCGCTCGTGTCCGGGGTAAGCGGCGATGTTGGCAGTTTCGCAATCATCGCAACTGTGCTGTCCCTATCTCTCACACTGGACATCGTTCAGGAGCATCGCGCCGAGCTGACGGCCGACGCCTTGCGGGAATCGGTCGCCATCCAGGCCGACGTAGTCCGGGATGGCAAAGACCTCTCGGTGCCAGTGACGGCGCTTGTCCCTGGGGATGTCGTGAAGCTCCGTACCGGCGATCTCATACCGGCCGACGGCATCGTTCTCGAAGCCCAGGAGTTGCAGGTCAATGAAGCGCTGATGACGGGCGAGCCCTTTCCGACCCTCAAGACCGATCGACCCTGCACCGCCATGTCGCCGGCGGAAGCGACCAATGCCCTGTTCGCCGGAACCGGTGCCGTCGGCGGAAGCGGCAAGATGTTGATCGTGAAAACCGGCGGCCGGACGCGCTTTGGCGCGATCGTCGCGGCACTGGCAGCCAACGCCCCGCCAACGGCTCTCGAACAAGGTGTGCGCAAGCTCGAAATACTGATCCTTCGACTCACGCTGTTTCTCACTCTCTTTGTCCTGATGGCTCATCTCGTCGCGCAACGCCCCGCAATGGAGTCGTTCCTATTCGCGGTTGCGCTCGCTGTCGGCCTGACGCCCGAACTGCTTCCCATGGTGATGACAGTGACGCTTGCACGTGGCGCCCGGCGCGTGGCGGACCGAAAAGTCATCGTCAAGCGGCTCTCCGCGATCCACGATCTCGGTGCCATGGACACGCTCTGCGTCGACAAAACCGGCACACTGACCGAAGCGAGGATCACGCTCGAGGCGCATGTCGATCCGGAGGGGCGATCCAGCGATCGCGTTCTAAGCCTCGCGGGCCTGAACAGCGCCTTCCAGGCCGGCATCAGAAGTGCCCTCGACGGGGCGATACTGTCGGCAAGTAGCGATGGTATCGATGGTTGGGTTCGGCTCTCGGAAGTCCCGTTCGACTTCGAGCGGCGGCGCCTGTCAGTGCTGGTCGCCCGAAACGGCGAACATATGCTGATCGCAAAAGGAGCTCCCGAATCCATCCTGGCCCGCTGCGTTGCCGTGGAAATCGATCGCCTGGCCCATCCGCTCGACGCCGCCTGGCAGCAGAGAATGGCAGACATCCAGGATCGATATGCCCGCGATGGCTTCCGGCTTCTTGCCGTCGCCGTGAGGGCCATGCCACCTGGGCAGCAGACGATTGCCGTCGACGACGAGGTTGATTTGACCATGATCGGGTTCTGTGTGTTTGCCGATCCACCCAAGCAGGACGCGGCCTCAGCCATTGAAGCCCTCACCTCCCTCGGCGTGACGATCAAGATCCTTTCGGGCGACCACGGCGCCGTGGTCTCGCACGTTGCAAGATCAGTCGGCCTTCAGTCAGACCGCATCATCACCGGTGCCGAGATCTCCGAGCTCACCGATGCCGCGCTCGTCGCCAGAGTCGATGACATCGATCTGTTTGCCCGCATCGATCCCGATCAGAAGCGGCGGATCATTGCCGCCCTCCGGCATCGCAATCACGTGGTCGGCTTCATGGGCGACGGCGTCAACGATGCCCCGGCCATCCATGCAGCCCATGTCGGGATATCAGTCACCGGCGCGACTGAAGTCGCCCGCGCCGCCGCCGACATGATCCTGCTGGCTCCCGATCTTTCGGTGCTCGCGCCCGGTGTGCGCGAAGGCCGCAGAACGTTTGCCAACATCCTGAAGTATGTCCGAATGGGGACGAGCTCGAATTTCGGGAACATGCTGTCGATGGCCCTGGCCTCGATCGTCCTTCCATTCCTGCCGTTGCTGCCGCTACAGATCCTGTTGAACAATCTGATCTACGACCTCTCTGAAATCGGCATCCCTTTCGATGAAGTCGACCGCGAAGACGTTGCCCGCCCGGAAGCCTGGAACATGGCAAACATCCTTCGCTTCACGATCATTATGGGAGTGGTCTCCTCCCTGTTCGATGTGGTTACCTTCGCAGTTCTGCTCAAGCTATTTGCGGCGGACGCGGCACTGTTTCAGACCGGCTGGTTCGTGGAATCAATATCCACCCAGATCCTGGTGATCTTCGTGATCAGGTCCCGCCGGATGCGGTGGCGTGCGAACCGTCCTCATATCATCCTGATTGCCACATCGCTTGGCGCCCTCACCGCTGGCGTGGGGCTCGCGCTTGGCTCTCCGTGGCATTCCTGGCGACGATCGCTGCCATCGCCGCCGCTTACCTCATCTTGGCTGAGCTCGCCAAGCGTTTAGCGATTTCAAGTCCGGAAAGCCCGAGGAACGGACCCTCGGGGAAGATGCCCCCATAAGCCCGTGACCGGCCGACCGATCTTTGCGGCACAATCTCCGAGACGTCGAACTCCCCGCTTCGATACTGGATATCCGGCGTCTACCGCCGTCTTGATGTATGTCAAGTCTGCCAATGGCCACATGTGGTGCTCTTATCAAGATCAGAGCCGGAGGCGCGCATGTTCAGAGACCTATTGGTGCACATTCCCACGGAGCGGTCACCGCGGCCCGCCATCGACGCTTCGGTTTCCCTGGCGATGACCGCAGGTGCGCACCTGGATGCAATCGCGACGGGATATGTGTCGACCAGCGTGCCCTTCGTTGCGGAAGGCGGCGCGGCGATCGCAGCATCGCTGCAATTCGAGTACGAAACCGCAACGGAGCGGGCCGACGCCGCACTAGGCATTTTCGAAATCGAGGCGAAGAACGCGCAAATTGCCTATGGAAAATACGCCCTGAGCGGATCTATCGCCGAGACCGTTTCGAGATTTGGCGCGTCGGCGCGACTATATGATTTGACGATCGTGTCACAAGGCGAACCAGACGGCGAGACGTTCGACAACAGGCTTCCACAGGAACTCCTCTTGCAGGTGGGTGGGCCGGTGCTGTTCATCCCCTATACTTTCCGTGGCGCGTTCAAGGCGTCGCGAATCGGCATCTGCTGGGACGGCAATCGCCTTGCCGCCCGTGCCTTGCGGGACGCGATGCCATTCATCACCAAAGCGGATGCGCTGACGACCATCACTCTCAACGCATCCGAAGTGCCGGCCGACGCATCGCCCGAGCGCCTCGTGAAACACCTCGCGCGGAAGGGCCTGCGAGCGAAGACCATTTCGCTTCAGTCCGACCGTGGCAATCTGCAGGCGAGCATCCTGTCGATCGCTGCGGATGAAACCCTCGACCTCCTGATCATGGGCGGCTACGGCCATTCCCGGCTTCAGGAAACAGTGTTCGGCGGCGTCACACGCGAGATGTTCCGCAGCATGACCGTTCCCGTCCTGATGTCGCACTGATGGAGCACGATGTGAGAACGCTTCTCCGCACTGAACGCGTCGTGGCAGCAGCCGGCGTCGTCGCTGCGGCTCTCCTTCTCTTCTCCGGACCGACTGCGGCTTCGAGCGTCGAGCAGGGACGGCGTCTTGCGTTGCTATATTGTGCAAAGTGCCACTCGACCGACAAAGTAAGCCCCAGCCCACTCAAGATCGCTCCCCCGTTCAGGACGTTACACGAACGATATCCGATCGAGATGCTGCAAGAGGCTTTAGCCGAAGGCATCGTCACAGGGCATCCTACGATGCCGGAATTTCGATTCGATGCCGACCAGGTCGGCGATTTCATGGCGTTTCTGAAGACCTTGGAGCAATAGGATGCATTGATCTCCTCACCTGACGTCTACAAGGTGATCGCCGAGAGCGGCCATAGTCTCGTCATTCTCGCGAGGTGGAAACCAGGTCAGCGCGATGATGGACCGCCGTTGGGGCCTGTATCGCGGCATCGATCAAATGATCAACCGTTGCTTTTCCGACTTTATCGGAATTGAGCTGACGCGAGGTGACGATGCGACGACACATCTGGCGCCACGGGGAAGCTTGATTCAACGCAAAAGACTGGGTTGGCGCTCTGCTAATTTCCTCCGAAATCGAAGGGGCTATCAGATGGCGCTGCGGAATTGGTGCGTGGTTCTGGCGATCTCGGCGGGCGCGATAACCTCCGCAATTGCTCAATCCGACTTCCAACCCTCCCCAAATGCCAGGCAAGATGCGCCTCGCCTGATCGAAATCATGAACGCGGCACAGGTCCAGCACCTGAAGCTGTGGTACGCGGGTAAGTCGAAGAATTGGGATCTCGCCGCTTTCGAGCTGCGCCAGTTGACCGACAGTCTCGCTAAAGCGGCCATATTCTATCCGGGAATTCCGGTAAGCAACGTTACCACGATGAAGGAGCCCCTGCTCTCAGTCGCCGACGCAATTTCAGCCGGAGATAGCCGCAGGCTCGCTGTTTCCATGCGCGCTCTGACGGACGGCTGCAATGCATGCCACACCTCGATGGAGCGTGGCTTCATCGCCATCGGCGTACCGACCGACCAGCAGCCGCCCGCCAATCAGATATTTGCGCCGATCGGAAGGGGCGCGAAGAAATGATGAGCCAGGCAAACGGCGGCTCCACCTGACATCAAAGGAGGAACGGCATGTCGGCAGTCTTCGCGCTCAGTCGCGCCCACGGCAAGAATATCGATCGCTATCACCGGCTGCTCAAGACGGCTCTCTCGGATGTGGAACGCAGCTATATCGAATGGCGACTTTCGCAGGAGCAGGCTGCCCTCGAGGCGCTCGGTCCGCCCCTTCAGGACGACGGCACCTAGACAGTTGTGTGGACATCTCCAATTGAGCCGGACTCCTGATGGCGCTCCCAAGGCCGTCCCGACAGGCACCACGAGAGCGACGCCCCGAGCCTCTTAGATATTCTGCGGGTAAACCTGCTCTCGGTGAACTTCTCGGCCGCTTTCATCGATCACGACGATCCTGAGATCCGGATTGCCTTCGGGCTTCTCCTTGCGCACTTTGTCGGCGAGAAGTTTGCTGTGCACGATCGCAGCGCCATCGCTCACTAACTCCAAGCCTGACTTGTCCCGGACCGGAACGCCATCTTTCATGTCAAAGTAATAAGTGTGCATGGCTGTTTCCTGCGGCTGCTTGCGAAACAATGGACGTTATTCTGCCCGCGGAAGGAAAAGGCCGCCGAGGGCTCAGGGAGCCGACCTCGGCGGCGACGTGGGGGACGTAATCTGGGGTCGATTACGTAACGGCAACAGAGCCAGTTCTCGTTGCCGTAGCTTGATCCGGATCAAACCCGCGCTCGCAAATCTATCTTCTTTCGATCCTGGTATCGCGCGCCAATTCGCCCGTCGCGACATTGACGAGATGGATCCTTGCGCAAGCAGGGCAGTGCACGACGGCAACCACTTTGTCCGCTTTCGCAGAGGAATCGCCAAGGAGGTGTTGAACATTCATGCCGGTGTTGGGACAGCGAAACAGGACGTTGGACATTGAGATCTCCACACCACACACCTGCTCCTTGGCCGTGGACGGATCAACTCAGGGAGATCACTTAGGTTGAACAGCGCACAACAGTATCATAATACTGTTCTCCCTAGATAACCCCATCGAGCGTCACCTTCTCATTTTGCAAATGGTATTATTTAAAGGTTACGCGTAGAGGGGGGGTGCGGAATGCACAGATACATCGCCCGGGCCAATGTTGATCACTACCTTGGCATTCTGTGCGGCACCAATCTCACGCCGCAGCATCGAAGCACCGCCATGGCTCTGCTCATCGCTGAACTGGACAAGCTGAGCGACGACGCCGAGCACCTCGGGTTCGCCGAGAGCAAGGTCGCATCCAGCCGAGACCAAGTCACGCAGGCTGCATCCATCCGAGATTCTTTCGCCGCAGGCACATCCGAACGGGAGCACGCTGAAAGACATCTCGTGCATCTTGAGAATATACACACGGCGATCGATAATTTCTGCCACCGCCTTCGTAACAAGATCGCCTCGCGCCCCTCTTGAGATCGCGAGTGGTGGTCCTTGCTATTGAACTTGGCGGTAACATGTTTTCCGTCGATTGATCGATATCAACATCCGTCCGAAATGGCGCCCTATTGCTAATAAAAAGGGAGCTCTGGCCATGATCGGAATTACGTTGACGGCGGATCAAATTTGCAAGGCACCTATCGAGGTGCGGCGATGGATTGAACAGGAGGTCATTGCCGGCCTCTAACTCGCGCCTTAGGCTCCCGCTGCCTCGCCTCCGCGCTCCACCGGCCCAACAGTCTGCAACGAAGAGGAAATGGCGGCGATCTTCGGCCGATTGCGGGGAATGCCTGTCGCGCTTAGCGTGCTGTTTGAGTTCAGACAGCCCGGGATCGCGTTCGGAACCCCGCCGCTCAAGAGCTTCCGGCTGATGGATATCATGCACAACGGCAAGCTGCAGAGCGTCGAGCAGGTTCTCATCGGCCTGAATGCCATCAACAGCGCTCTTGGAGATCTGCGCGGCGATCCAGGCGTCAGCTTCTGCGACTTCGATAATGAAGGCCATTGTTTTCTGGCCCCCGAAACACAAGCAAGCATCGCTACGCTCTGGCATGACATCGTGGTGAGCCAACAGCCGCCTGCGGATGGTCGCCGAGACTCGATGCTGCGTTCTGCTGGCTAGAACTCATTAGCATTTTGACAGCTCGCCCGCGTGGGATCACGCGGGTGAAGCCAGCCTCGCTCGCGGGCCGCGATCATGCCGCGACCGGCTCGCTGCTCTCGGTGCTCTTGCCAAGCAGCGGGGCAAACTGGTCCGCAGTTATTGTTTCATTTGCGATCAACAGTTCAACACCGGCGTCAAGGTCGCCGTGCCGACGTTGCAGAATATCCCGGGCACGGCGGTCACCTTCCTCGATCAAATTCCGAACGGCGAGATCGATCTCACGGCCCGTCGCTTCCGCAGCTGTAACGACCGCATCCTGGGTCGCAGCGAGAAACGCTTGCGGCTTGGGCGCGTAGGTGCGCTGCCCGACTGTCTCGTCCATGCCATACTTGGTCACCATCTCGATGGCGACCTCAGTCGCGCGTTGAAGATCATCGGCGGCCCCGGTCGAAATGGCGCCGTCGAAGATCAGACGCTCTGAGACGCGCCCTCCCATCAGAACAGCGATACGGTTCTTGAGTTCTTCAACGGTGAGCAAAAATCTGTCCTCTGTGGGACGCTGGATGGTGTACCCCAACGCGCCGATCCCACGCGGAATGATCGACACCTTCTGCACGGGATCGACACCCGGCAGGCTTGCCGCGACCAGGGCGTGCCCCATCTCATGGTACGCGACCCGGCGACGCTCGACGGCGCTGAGCACCCTGCTTTTCTTTTCAATCCCTCCTACAATCCGCTCAATAGCCGTAACGAAATCAGCGAACTCCACCTTTTCGCCGCTCCGTCTCGTTGCGGCAATTGCGGCCTCGTTGATCAGGTTTGCGAGGTCGGCCCCCGTAAAACCGGTTGTCAGGCCCGCCACCTTGTTGAGGTCGACATCCTGACCCGTACGGATCTTGCGGACATGCACCTTAAGAATGGCAATGCGCCCGGACTTATCCGGTCGGTCGACAAGAACCTGTCGATCGAACCGGCCCGCTCGGAGCAGCGCAGGATCCAGCGTCTCGGGACGGTTGGTAGCCGCCAGCAAGATGACCCCCGAGCTCGGATCGAAGCCGTCAAGCTCCGACAAGAGCTGGTTGAGGGTCTGCTCCTTCTCGTCGTGGCCTCCGAACGACAGCGGTCCGCGGCTGCGTCCTAGCGCATCGAGCTCATCGACGAAGATGATGCATGGCGCAGCCTTGCGGGCCTGCTCGAACAGGTCACGAACGCGTGCCGCGCCAACGCCAACGAACATCTCGACAAATTCCGAGCCCGAAATCGAGAAGAACGGAACGCCGGCCTCGCCTGCCACGGCACGCGCAAGCAGGGTCTTCCCTGTCCCCGGCGGTCCCACCAGCAGAATCCCCTTTGGCACATGCGCTCCCAACCGGCCGTAGCTCTTCGGGTCCTTGAGGAATGAAACCACCTCCTGGAGCTCGAACTTCGCCTCGTCGACGCCAGCCACGTCCGCGAAAGTGACCTTGATGTCCTTCTCGACATAGACCTTGGCACGGGATTTACCAATCGCCATGAGCCTTCCGAAACCCTGGCGGCCGGTTAAGCCGCGACCGATCCAAAACCAGATTACGAAGAAGACGATCACCGGAAAGACCCAGGACAGCAGGGTTTGCAGCGCGCCTCCTCCCGGAACACCAACAACAATCACACCCTTTGCCGCGAGCTTTTCGGCCAAAGCCAACTCGACGCGCGCGGTAACGAATGCGGATTTTCCCCCTGGAAGTGGCTCCTTCAATTTTCACTGTATCGTATCGGGCCCGACGGAAACCTCGGCGACCTTTTCCTGAGCAAGCAGCTGCTCGAACTGGCTGTACGGAATGGTTTCGAATGACTCGTATCGCGTGAGAATAAACTGCAGAACGACGAGCAGCATACCGCCTACGAAAATGACGGCCATCGCCACCGCCTGCTTTCGCGAGACTTGATCTGAATCCACCTGCTCCTCCCATCGATATCGGCTGCAACCTAACTGGTAATCTGGGATGGCGAACTCGGCTTGATTCAAGTCAACCCAGGCAGCCGCGAACACTGACCTAATGAGAAAGCATGTCTCCCGAATTTCACGACCGGAACAAGCACTCAGCAGAACTTCGTTTGTGGAACGGCACACGTGCACGCCGGCTCTAGCCACGCCGATTGCGAGACGGCGTTCCGGCACATAGCAAAGGGATCCGTCTACACCGGCAATGTTGCCGAACCGCGGCCGGCCGAAGATGAAGCTCACGTTGACCAGGATCAAGTTAAGCTAAGCCCAGTTGTACAAACTGGCACCCAGCCCGCATCGGCACCGGCAGCAAACCTGAGGCATTCAAATGGCGCACAAACAAGTCCTGTTTCACTCAGCGGCCCGTGAAAAAATCTTGCGCGGCGCATCTCTGCTCGCAGACGCCGTACGCGTAACCCTGGGCCCGAAGTCGAAGTCTGTTCTGATCCAGAAGGCGTGGGGCGCGCCGATTGTCTGCAACGATGGTGTTACCATTGCCAAGGAATTCGATCTGAAAGACGCGGAAGAGAACCTGGGTGCTCAAGTGTTGCGGCAGGCAGCCGAAAAGACCGGCGACGTCGTCGGCGATGGCACCAGCACGTCGACGATCCTTGCCCATGCTATCCTTTCGGACGGTGTTCGGAACGTGGTCGCCGGAGCGAGCGCGATCGACCTCAAACGCGGCCTGGATCGCGGGACACAGGCCGCCATCGCCGCTCTCCACGCTATGGCGAAGCCGGTCAAGACCAGGGCGGAGAAGGCCCAGGTTGCGACGATTTCCGCGCACAATGACGTGGCCATCGGTGAGCTGGTGGCGGATGCGATCGAGAAGGTCGGCGGCGACGGCGTGATCTCGGTCGAGGAGTCCAAGACGACCGAGACGCTCCTGGACGTCGTCGAAGGGATGAAGTTCGATCGTGGATTCCTGTCTCCCTATTTCGTCACGGACGCCGACCGGATGGAAGCCGTGTTGCAGGATCCCTACGTGCTGCTGTGCGATCACAAGATCGGCGCACTGCGCGATCTGGTGCCCCTGCTCGAGCAGGTCGCCAAAAGCGGTCGATCACTCCTCATTATCGCCGAGGACATTGAGGGTGAAGCGCTGGCGACACTCATCGTCAATCAACTTCGCGGCGTGCTCAAGGCTTGCGCCGTCAAGGCACCCGGCTTCGGCGATCGACGCAAGGCCATGCTCGAGGACATTGCGATACTCACCGGCGCGCAGGTGATTTCGGAAGAGATCGGCCTGAAACTGGAAAGCGCCACCCTGCAACAGCTCGGCCGCGCAGCACGCGTGGTCGCTGACAAGGAGAATACCACCCTGATCGGCAGCGGCGGCGATCGTGCTCGTATCGACGGGCGGCTGTCCCAAATCCGTGTCGAGATTGAGAAAACGACCAGCGAGTACGATCGCGAAAAGCTCGAGGAGCGTCTGGCCAAACTATCAGGTGGCGTCGCCGTGATCCGGGTGGGAGCACCGACCGAAGCCGAGATGAAGGCGAAGAAGGAAGCGCTCGACGATGCCATCAGCTCGACGAAAGCTGCGGTCGCGGAAGGCATCGTGCCGGGCGGCGGCCTTGCACTGCTCCGGACTGTCTCGGCTGTGGCCAAGGAAGAGGCCGCGTGCGAGGGCGACGAACGAACCGGCGTGCAGATCCTGAGGCGGGCGCTTGAGGCCCCTGCGCGCCAAATTGCCGAAAATTCCGCCACCGACGGCGGTGTCGTGGTCGCGCGGATGCTCGGCAGCGAAGGCAGCTTTGGATTCGATGCCGCCAGGAAGGTCTATGTCGACCTCGTGGAGGCCGGCATCGTCGACCCGGTCAAGGTCGTGCGGACTGCGCTTGAAAACGCAGTTTCGGTCGCAAGCGTGCTTCTTCTGACGGAAGCAACAATGACGGAGATTCCGGAGCCTAAGCGCGAGCGATTGCCTGAGACCGATATGGCGATATAGTGGCGGCGCGCCCCTGCCGCAAACTTGGCATTGCTCGGCACCGAGCGATGCCGGGATGAGATGGGATGATTTGGCGCAGGATCTAACGATGCCTTATCGTTCAAACGAAGACCTTCCCGCGAGGGTACGACGCAAGTTGCCGCCTCATGCCCGGAGCATCTACCGGGAGGTGTTCAACCACTCCTTTGCCTCGCATGTTGGAGACCTTCGGCAGGAAGAAATCGCGCACCGAACGGCCTGGGCAGCCGTGAAGCGCTCTTACTTAAAACTCGGCGGCCAATGGGTGCCGAAGAGACAGAATGCATAGCCAATCGGGTACTGGCCGAACAGGCCAGTGCCGCCAATCGATATGCTTCAGGCCCCCGACTATCGAGAAACGTCTGCTTCTCTGCCGCATTTTGACCGACCTGATGATTCTTGATCATTAACTCGCACCGCGTTGAGCAACACTCAGCTCGCAAGCCTTTCCAGGACATCCAGAATTGACTGCAGCCGGGCAGATCGAGAAATTTTCGGGGCGCCGCTCTCAATTTGAGCGAAATCAACCTCCCACGGATGGCCCTAAATATTCTGCTTCGCGACCGAGATGGTCAAACCTCGAAGGAGAAATCATCATGGCAACCGAGACAAAATTACCTGTCACGAAACCGTCCAGCGCGCCCGCAGTCGGCAGCGAGACATGGCGGCCGTTTCAGGCACTGAGAAATGAAATCGACCAGATCTTCGACGATTTCGGCAGCGGCTTCTGGAATCGGCCGTTCCGATCGCTCGCGCGGCTCGAACGCGACTTTTCCAGGTCGATCTCTGCGCCGGCCGTCGACGTCGCCGAAAGCGACAAGGCGTACGAGATCACGGCTGAGCTGCCTGGCCTCGACGAAAAGAACATCGACATCACGGTCGCAAACGGCGCCCTCACCATCAAAGGCGAGAAGCGGGAAGAGACCGAGGAGAAGAAGAAGGACTACTACGTCTCCGAGCGCCGCTATGGCGCCTTCGAGCGGCATTTCACCCTGCCCGACAGCGTCAATCCCGACAAGATCGAGGCGACGTTCAAGAACGGCGTGCTCAAGGTCACGCTTCCGAAGACCGAAGAGGCGCAAAAGCCGGCCAAGACGATCAACGTGAAGGCGGCCTAAGGGCCTCACTGAAGCGAGGCTGCCACGGCCGCAGCCTCGCTTCAATCATGGAAATCCGCGGCATTACCGACCTTGAGGACATATCATGCGCGCACATCATGTCATGACAAAGGACGTCGTCGCCGTGACGCCGCACACCACAATCGAAGAGGCTGCCAAGATCATGCTTCGGATGCACATCAGCGGCCTACCCGTCATCGACGACGCCGGCAACCTTGTCGGCGTCGTCTCGGAAAGCGACTTTCTTCGCCGCAACGAGATCGGCACCGGTCGCAAGCACGCCGCTTGGTTGAAGTTCTTCATGGGGCCGGCACGAGCGGCCACCGAATTCGTTCACGAGCGCGGCCGCAAGGTCGAAGACGTCATGACGCAGAAGGTCATCTCGGTGCAGGAGGAGACATCACTGGCCGATTTGGTCGACCTGATGGAAAAGCACGACATCAAACGCGTCCCGGTGATGCGCGGCCAGTCGCCGGTCGGGATCGTCACGAGGACGAATCTGCTACAAGCTATGGCAAGCCTCTTGCATGAAATTCCTGATCCAACCGCCGATGACGAGCACATTCGCGAGCGAATCACGCGTGCGGTCAACGCCGCCGACTGGCGACCGATCGGGTTTGAAGTGAATGTCCGCCGAGGCGTCGTTCATCTGCACGGCCTCATCACCACCGAAGAGGCCCGACGGGCGACGCTCATTGCCGCCGAGAACACTAGCGGCGTTAAGGAAGTGTACGACCACCTCCGCTATACTTACTCGGAGTTCTTAGCCGAGTCGGGCAAAGACATGAAGGCTGCGGGCTAGACCGCTCGCGGCGCGAGGCAACCATGCTTGAATGGATCGTTCGGATTCTCTTCGTTATTGCAGCGCCGATCACGGCGCTGTTCGTGTCGCGCAATGCGTTGAACTTCGGTTGATTCAGACCTTTGTTACAATGTTGCTCGTCACGGGGTCTGGTCGGGCTGGTTGCCGCCTATTCCGGACGCAGTCGACGCGCTCCTCACTGAACATCGATGCTTCCGCATGGAACTCCGGACGGGTCCGATCAACGCGGCAAGACCGAGAATACCCTATTGGGCAGCCACAAAAAGCCTCTCGACCGCTTCCACCGGTGCCGCAAATGCAAAGCCGCCTCTTCGCGCGACGATCACTCCGATCAGCCTACCCCGTAGATTCACCAACGCGCCTCCTGAGCTCCCTTGGCCCACAAGTACATCTGATTGGATTAGATCGCTATTGGCGATGCCTGGACACGACCGATGCAACGCTGAAACGATCCCTGATGTCACGCTCTGGCCCCAATCCTGGGGATTTCCGATGGCCAAGACCGGCTCTCCCACGTCAAGTGCGCCGGGTTTCTCCAGAGTCAGCGCGCGAAGGTCATCGGCTTCGATCCGGAGCAGCGCAACGTCATCACGCTCGGATCGGACCAGCACGGCAGCGCTCAGCGCTCGCCCATCCTGGAGCAACGCTTTAACGACCGTCGCGTTTGCAACCAGGTGATTTGCGGTGACGATCAGGCCCACCAAGGCATCCACGATGACGCCCGCTCCCTGCCATTCTCGAGGCAAGGGAGGATCTGGAAATCCAGCTTCCGGATCGAATATGCGCGACTCTGATGGCACGCCCCAGCCGCGTATCCCTACCACAGCCGGAGAGATGCGTTTTACGAGGGGAGCAAGACTTGTCGTCGAGGACGTCTCGCCTCGTTCTCTGTAGAGATCGTCGCCCCAACAGGCCCCGGACCCGACGACAAGCGCCAGACCCCACACGGAGAAGCTTATCCACCTTAGACATCGGCAAAACGCACTGCGTGACATAGGACACCGGCCCGGTGATCAGAGGAACGTCGCCTGAAGAGCCTACCGACCGGGGATCGGATGCAATTTGAGGCGCCTCAAACTCAGCCTCAGCCGCACCGCCTCCTTCCCTGGCCTACGGATACTTCCTTAGGTGAAGCCCCCAAATTTTTGTCGCCCGGCCGATAGCCTAGAAAGATTTCGCCCAGCACGCATTTGGCTCGACGAAGGGGCCCGCATGAATCACTCGATTTACACCGCGGATAAGGCAACGCACCTGAAGGTGGTTGTCTCTGTGTTGCTCACCAGCATCGCCATCGTGGCGACCACACTGACCGCCCGGCTGACCCACCCGGAAATAGACGTGCAGAAGGCGACGACCCAGACTGTCCACGAACCTCGTTCAAACCATGCTCTTACGGAGATCGTACAACGTGAGAGGCATCCGATTTAGATCGCCTGGAGGACCGTGAGATGACTAGCGAAGCAATCAAGGCGCTGATGATATTGGCGCTGTATGGCGTGCTCGAAATCACGCTCTTTTATTCGTCGATTGGACGATTTGCCAAGCGCTCCGCCCGCGCCCGTCGAGCGGAAACCCGCGAGTTTGCCAGTCGAGCACCGGAGGACTAGGCGTGCGCTCGTAAAGGCGCGGCGTCCGCTTCGGATTGCGGCCATTGTGGTCCGTCGGACTTTGCTGCTGTATTGCTTTGTCTACACGGACCGGTGCCAATGTCCGGATTGTTTGAAAAGCGCTCCGAGAAAGTCGGCCCACAGAGCGCCGATCGCAAAGCCCGCCGCTGTTGTTGCGCGGAGCTGACTGTCTGCGAGGCATGAATGAATCGTCGATCCGTGCTTTTCGGAACGGTTGCCATGTACGCAGCCCGCATGCCAATGGCCCGCGCCTCGCAGCCCTCGACCTACGAGGAGGCCGTGCATCTTGTGTGGCGTCCGCTCGACCCGGCGCGCGGAGCTCGCGAGCTCGTGCGCGCAGCGACGCTGGCCGCGAACAGCCACAACACGCAGCCATGGCGGTTCATCCTTTCCGACAACGTAATCACCATCCGTCCGGATCTCGCCCGTCGTTGCCCCGTGGTCGATTCCGACGATCATCACCTTTTTGCTTCACTTGGCTGCGCGGCTGAGAACATCGTGCAGGCTGCCCCGATGCTCGGCTTGAATGCCAATGTAGCAGTCGATACCGCCAATCCGGGCTCGGTCTCCATCGCTCTCAACCGCACTGCGCCGTCTCGCCACGCGCTCGCAGATGCGATCACGCAGCGCCAATGCACGCGTGCCAAGTATGATGGCCGTGCCGTGAACTCAGAGGACCTGCGCACGGTCGAGACTGCCGGCGCGCTAGGTGGCGTCGAGTGTTTCATTGTGACCGAGCGATCGCGCATGGAGGCAATTCTCGACTACGTCATTCAGGGTAACACGATGCAGATGCGCGATCCGGCGTTCATGTCAGAGCTCATCTCCTGGATCCGCTTCAACGATTCCGTGGCGATCGAGCGATTGGACGGGCTTGCCGCGCGGAGCTCCGGCAATCCGGCCCTGCCGACTTGGCTCGCGCGTCGCCTCCTGAAGTTCGCGCTCACCGAGAAGGGAGAGAACGACAAGTACGCCGAGCATGTTCGCTCGTCGGCTGGCATTGCCGTCTTCATCAGTCCGCATAACGACAAGGCAGGCTGGGTTGCTGCCGGACGCGCCTACCAGCGTTTCGCACTGCAAGCGACGATGCTCGGAATTCGGAATGCTCTTCTCAATCAGCCGGTCGAGGTCTCTTCCCTGCGTCCGCAGATTGCAGACTATCTGGGGCTTGGCGTCCGGCGCCCGGATCTGATCGTGCGATTTGGCCGCGGCGCATCACTGCCCCCCTCGCTGCGTCGGCCGGTGACCGCTGTGATCGATGCCTCGTGAGCCCGAGCGAAACTTTACTTGGATTCATTCTGGTGCCCTCATTTGTGCGAGTGCTCTGGTCTATTGGTCCCCACCTGGTCGAGTTCGCGGAACTCGGGGTGCCGGTGGCGGTTACGACCAGAGCCTCGACATTGCTGCCGACCTCGTGGGCGGCGCGTAAAAATCACCCCCGCTGTAGTCGTCCTCAAGGCGACCTTCTACCGCTTGTTTCGAAGTCTCCAATCACGTGAAGCCGAGATTGCGGGCCAGCATATAGATCGCCACCGCGAATATGAGGGCCGCGAATACGGTGTTCAATGCACCTTTACGCGCGGCGAGCGAGCTTGCCGAGCCGGCGCCGAGCATCCCGCCAAGGACTCCGCCGGAGATAAACAGGACGGCGAGATACCAATCCACCAAACCGGACAGAGCGTAGTTGGCCGCCGTCGTCAACCCGAAGGCAGTCACCGCCACCAGGGAGGAACCGACCGCATAGAGGATAGGCATGCCAGTGGCCGCAATCAGCGCCGGTACGATTAGAAAGCCACCGCCGATCCCGAAGAAGCCGGACAAGGCTCCCGTGAGACCTCCCAGGGCTAAGAGTTTCGGCAGGTTCTCTCGGTTAAGCCGGACCGATGGCTCGCCCGCGCCGGCGCGGCCCTTCAGCATCAGCGCGCCCACCGCCATCATGACGATAGCGAACAACGCCAGCAACTTCTGTCCTTCGATGACCTTGCCAAGGGTAGAGCCGAGAAAGGCGCCGGCCATGCCTGCGAGCGCGAACACGGAGGCGCAACGCCACTTCACGTTGCCAGCCCGAGCGTGGTTGACGAGGTTAACAGCAGCGTTTGCCGCAACTGCGATCGCACTGGTGCCGATCGCCACATGCGGATCCGACACCCCGACGAGATAGACGAGGAGCGGCACGGCCAAGATCGAACCGCCTCCTCCGACCAGCCCCAGCGAAAAGCCGACCAACGAGCCAGAGGCGAGGCCGAGCGCACCTTGGGTCAGCGACAGCATTGTGGCAACTCCTCACTTTAAAGCACTGTCACCCGGCTCGGGTGGGCAAGTCGTAGACGCTGCGGTTCCAAGGCGCGCGCATGAGAATGCGGGCCATGCCGCAAAAGCCCGTGACACCAGCCGTGACCAGCCCCGCACCGACGAAGGCCGGTACAGCGAAGAACCACGTCGATACGAAAAGCCCGAGCAGCGTGCCCACGACCGCAAGACTGCCAGCCCCGATTTGCACCTGGCGCTGAAGCTCCAGCGGTTGGCGCCGGTCGTTCACGACCGGCAGGCCGGCCTTGCGCCAGGAGTCGAGCCCGCCTTCGACGATAAAGGCCTCACAGGGGTCGCTCAGCTTCGCCGCGAGCCGTGGCGCGTTGGCCTGAGTGCGGGCGCCGCTTTTGCAATGAAAGATGACCGGCTTGCCCCGATGCAAGGCGAAGTCGGCCTCGTCGAGCTTCGACAGGGGAAGGTGCCGCGCGCCCAGAATTTTCTCGCGGGCGTGCTCGTCAGCTTCGCGGATGTCGATCAGGAGGGCGCCACTGTCGAGAAGGCGGCGTGCCTCGGCTGGCTTGATTGTGGGTAGTGACATGATTAGCTCCTCTACTTTCCTAAATCAGCTCTTCGCCTTGACGGGTTTGCAATAGAGCTCGTGCAGCGTCGCAAAGAGTTGCTCGATGCGCGGATCGGCGATCCGGTACCAGAGCGTCTGGCTTTCGCGCCGAAAAGCGACGAGGCCCTCCTCGCGCATCCTCGCGAGGTGCTGCGACAGCGCCGATTGCGACAGCCCCACGGCTTCCGCGAGGGCATTTACGTTGCTCTCGCCGCATTCGACGAGGTTGCACAGGATCATCAGCCGACGCTCGTTGGCGAGCGCGCGCAGGATTCCGGCGACCTCAACGGCCTGCTTTTCGAATGTCTCCAGATCGAAGGCCCGGGAGGCCATGAGCCAACTCCATATATTAGATATTGCTTATTTAGTAAGTACTAATATATATGTCAAGTTCAAACGAACCGGTGACATCAGAAGGTTCAAGCCATGTCAGGACAACCGATCATCCGAGCGTTCTTCGACGAGCCGACCAACACGGTGAGCTATCTGGTCGCCGATCCGGCGACCAAGAAGGCCGCTATCATCGACCCCGTATTTGACTACGACCACAACTCGGGCGAGGTGGACACGCGATCGGTTGCGTCCATGCTGAAGACCGCCGAAGAGGCGGGCTACACGATCGAATGGGTGCTCGAGACGCATGCCCATGCCGACCATCTCTCGGGCGCCCCCTTCATCAAGGCGAAGACAGGTGCCCAAATCGGCATCGGCGAGCACATCAAGGACGTGCAGCGCATCTTCCGCCCGATATTCAATGCCATCGACCTGAAGACGGACGGCAGCGACTTCGACCGCCTCTTCCGGGACGACGAGCGCTTCAAGATCGGCAAACTCGATGTGGAGGTGATCTTCACGCCCGGGCACACGCCCGCCGACGTCTCTTACAAGATCGAGGATGCCCTGTTCGTCGGCGACACCCTGTTCATGCCGGACTACGGCACGGCGCGGGCCGACTTCCCAGGCGGCGACGCGCACAAGCTCTACCGATCGATCAAGCGCCTCCTGGCGCTGCCGCCCGAGACACGGCTATTCATGTGTCACGACTATAAGGCGCCGGGCCGCGACACATACGCCTGGGAGACCACAGTGCGCGAACAGCGCGAGAAGAATGTCCAGGCCAAGGAGGGCGTCACGGAGGCTGAGTTCGTGGCTATGCGCCAGGCGCGCGATGCCACGCTCTCAGCGCCCAGGCTGCTGCTGCCTTCCATCCAGGTCAACATTCGCGCCGGCAAATTGCCGCCTGCCGAAGCCAACGGAGTACGCTATCTCACCATTCCCGTGACGCTGAAAGGAGGAGCGAAGACCTGCGTTTGAGGCAGGCCAGCCGCGATCGTCTGTGATGTCGTCTTCTGGACCCAGAGCAGACGGGCACTGAAGCAAGATTGCAGAACGCTACCGCTCACCGTGAGGAGGCTGACGCCAGCCTCTGGTCGCGGCCAGTGAGCAAAGCGGCTGATACGATTCCACTCACGAGCAGCACCCAGTCCTGCGGCACATGCAGCAGAATTGCCGCGCTGCCGCCGATGAGCGACCAGAGGATAGGAATAATCAGCAGCAGGCGGGGAATCGGTCGGATTGTAAGCAGCAACATCCCGAACGTGAAGATCGTGACGGGGCATGGCGTTACACCGAACGCAGGCAATTCCGTAAGGTCATGACCGGTCGCCACTCCAAGAAGCCAGTAGATGGCAGCCGCATAGAGAACGAATGCAATGCCAATCCATGCCGCCGGACCGTTGCTCCGGCCGAAAGTCACTCGACCCTGTAAGACACCAACGTATCCAAACGTCATGGCCTGAACTGCGAACAGCGCACCGAATGCATAGGCCATTTTGTTGATGGGCGCGAAAAATATCAAATGATAGATGACCCCCGTCCACGCCCACATCGCGGCAAGAACACCGGCGATGATCTCATCGGATCGTTTGCACCTGCGGAATACCAGTGCGAACGCCAGGCCCCCTATGATCAAGGCAACGATCTGCGCCGGCCAGATCGCGCTGTTGTAGCTTGCGAAGACCCCGAAAAATTGCTTGACAGAAAACGGCAACATAATCGCTGCTCCGCCTGCTATTTAACGTTAGCTGCTTCCGATGCCTGTCATTTGACACGGATCAAGTCGGAGGACTGTTGAAGAGCCCGCCAGCCCCCACTCCATTGCCGCGTACCTGGAGAGATTACGAGCACATCGGTCTCACTGAGACAGCCGCATCGCCGGCGCCCCACGACCTCTCCGTGCTTGAGGACCGGCGACGGGTTGATCTGTCGCAAACCGGGCTCCTCGGCGAACCCTATCCTCGCTTCACCGCGACAACGAAGTTTTCATCGATGAACGCCATTCCACCCGGCCGCGCCCAGCTCAGATCCCGCCGTGTCAATCTCGACACCGGCCGGGAAAACGTCGTTGTAATCTCCCGCCGCTCAACGGCGCTGCGGCCGGACCTGTTTCGAGGATTTTCGAGAGTCGAGCTGCGCAGCGGCTCGAAGACGCAGCTGGCGACGGTCCTTCTCACCGATGACGACAGCCTGGTCGGGCCCGACGAGCTTGGAATGGCGGAACCTGCGTTTCGGCGCTTTGGGCAGCCGGCAGGCAGCTACATTGCGGTCACCCCTGCCCCCTCCCCGCCAAGCCTGGACGCGGTTCGCGCCAAGATTCAGGGCAAGACGCTCGAGCCTCCCGAGATCGGCGCAATTGTCGACGATCTCGTGCATTATCGCTATTCGGATATGGAAATCGCCGCGTTCCTCGTCAGCTCCGCCAATTTCATGACATCCGGTGAGTTGATCGCTCTTACGGAGGCCATGGCGAGAGCCGGAACGCAGCTCAGATGGAATGCCAAGACCGTCGTCGACAAGCATTGCATTGGTGGCATTCCCGGCAATCGCACATCCATGATCGTGGTCCCGATTGTAGCCGCGCACGGGCTGACGATCCCGAAGACGTCGTCGCGCGCGATCACGTCGCCTGCCGGAACGGCCGACACCATGGAGGTACTGGCCCGGGTCGACCTCAGCGTCGAAGCGATGAAGGAAGTCGTTGCCTCCTGCAATGGCTGCCTTGCCTGGGGCGGGCATGTCAATCTGTCGCCGGCAGATGACATCCTGATCGGCGTCGAGCGACCGCTGGCGCTGGATACGCACGAACAGATGGTTGCATCCATTATGTCGAAAAAGCTGGCCGCCGGCTCGACGCATCTTCTCATCGACCTTCCGGTGGGGCCCAACGCCAAGCTTACGACTGCATCCCAGGCTATGCGACTCCGCAAGTTGTTTCAGTTCGTCGGCGACCGCTTTGGCCTCGAGGTGGAGGTCGTGACCACCGATGGACGGCAGCCCATCGGCAGCGGTATCGGCCCGGCGCTTGAGGCACAGGACGTGATGGCAGTGCTCGCCAATGAGCCCCAGGCCCCGCCCGATCTTCGTGAGAAGTCGTTGCGACTTGCCGCCCACCTTCTGGAACATGACCCCGACTTGCGCGGTGGCACCGGCTATGCACGCGCAAGCGAGCTCCTGGAGAGCGGGGCGGCGCTTCGGCAGATGGTGAAGATCGTCGAGACCCAGGGCCCAGCGCCTTCCGCGAGCGAAATCGGCAGCCTTACTCTCGACATTCACGCCGCAAGAGATGGTGTCGTCTCCGCGATCGATTGCTTGCGCCTCAACCGGCTGGCGCGAACGGCCGGCGCTCCGCTCGACAAGGGCGCCGGTATCAAGTTGTTCAAGAAGATCGGAAATCGGGTCGAGCAAGGCGAGCCGCTCTATCGCATTCACGCGTTCGAACCCTCGGGGTTTGACCTTGCTGTCGGCATGGCCCAGCTGGACTCTGCTTACTGGATCGAACCGCAAGCCGGGGCAGCACCATGATCCGGAGTGCAGTTCAATGGCTGCCCACTTCCACCCATTTCGGGCCTCGGCTTGCTGAAATTCTGGATGTTGTCGGCCATGAAATCATCTTGCATCGATTTCCCGATGGGGAGCTGAGGGCAACCGTCGGCCCGGCGGCAACCACCACGATAGTCTGTTGCTCGCTCAATCAACCCAACGAAAAGCTGATTGCGCTTCTGCTTGCTGCGGAGGCCTTGCGGCGCAACGGTGCCAAGCGGCTCGTGCTCGTTTCGCCTTATCTCGGCTACATGCGCCAGGATGCGGCGTTCCATCCGGGTGAGGCGATTAGTCAGCGCGCGATCGGCACTCTTCTGGCGAACAACTTCGATCGCGTTGTCACGCTTGATGCACATCTCCATCGCGCGCCGAGCCTCACGGGCATCTTTCCTGGAATTGAGGCCGATAATCTGTCCGCCGCTCCCGCTATCGAGGCACTGCTTCGCGGCGAGGCGGTTGCTGCCACGACAGTCGTGGTCGGCCCCGATGCAGAATCGCGCCCATGGGTGGCCGGTATCGCCGGCCGTCTCGGACTCCCCTACAGCGTGGCGCAGAAGGTCCGCCAGAGTGATCAATCGGTGCAGGTGTCGTTTCCCGATCCTGCGCTGTTCCCTGGTCGTCCAGCGCTGTTCATCGACGACATTGTGTCGTCCGGTGGGACGCTTACCGCCTGTGCGGAAGCTCTTGCCGCGTCAGGAGCCTCTTCTATCGAGGCCATCATCGTCCACGCCCTATTTCCGCCGGCGCTTATGACAGCGTTCGGTCGCGCCGGCATCCGTTCCGTCCGATCCACCAACAGCGTACCGCATCCAACCAACGCCGTCAGCCTTCACTATCTTCTCGCTCGCGCATTGCGGCGGGAAGTTGGTGGCATACCGGAGACTAGGAGCACCCCGTGAGCGTCACCATCCAGTTTTGCGGCGCCGCCCGCACCGTTACCGGCTCCTGCTACCTCTTTGTTACGCCGAAGGGACGA
This sequence comes from Bradyrhizobium sp. Mp27, assembly GCF_029953005.1. NCBI lineage: Bacteria > Pseudomonadati > Pseudomonadota > Alphaproteobacteria > Hyphomicrobiales > Nitrobacteraceae > Bradyrhizobium > Bradyrhizobium sp. Mp27. The sequence continues at coordinate 31,559 of NZ_JASAUS010000105.1, forward strand.
TTCCTGGTCGATTGCGGGCTGTTCCAGGGACCGAAAACGTTGAAAGCCCTGAACTATGGTGCGTTCCCGTTTCGGCCCGAGGACGTCGATGCCGTGTTGCTGACGCACGCCCACATCGACCACAGCGGGCTCCTGCCGAAGCTCAAGCGCGATGGCTTTTCAGGCCAGATCCTGGCGACGCGCGGCACCATCGACCTCTGCTCCTACATGCTTCCCGACGCAGGCAACATCCAGGAAACGGAGGTTGCCGCCCTGAACCGCCGAAACGCCGCCCGAGG
>NZ_JASAUS010000106.1:0-31758 GCF_029953005.1 Bradyrhizobium sp. Mp27
CTGAAGCTCTTGCCCGGGAAACAAACTCAAACTAACAGTCCCTTGTCCTGCCTCGCGGGTGGAGGAATTTGACTGACCACACCCGGAGGAATTTGAAGTGACCCGCGGGGAAAGCGCGCTTTACATCTTCGCACCGTCCGGCGCGCGCAAGGCTGAGGCCTCGGCGCCGAGCTCCGCCGGCGCGCCTGGAAATGCACAGGCGGCCGAGGCGGAATCCGTGCGTTTCATCATGGTCCCGGTTTTCGACGTCGCGCAAACCAAAGAATTGCCGGCCGAGCAAGCCGCCGCGGCCTAGTCCCGGCTACGTCTGATTTTCTCAATCCCTCGGCTACGGCCGATTTCCCGCGCAATCGTGCGCAACATGAAAGGAACTGAATCCTATGGCTAAATTGATCCTGAGCAGCTATCCGGCCGAGCGTAACGGCGCCTTTGTGTCGGTTCATCTTTGCTTGTCCGGCGACGCGCTGCCGTTCCCCGGCCGCACCGTCGAAATACAGCGCGCCGCGGACGCCGCGCGCGAATTCGAGACTTACCGCGCCGACGTCGCGGCAACCGGAAAGCCGGCCGTTGTCTCAATGCGGATCGGCCGCGGCGATCGCTCCCCGCCTGGCTTCAAAAAGCTTCCTGGCGCGTCCGGCTTTCATGAAGTGAACCTTTAAGCCGGAGGCTTCCACGATGGCAGAACCGAAACGCTATGTCAGACTCGCCGACGGCCGCGCAATCGGCCTCGGCCGTTACGTCGCGGCCTGGAAGGCATGCAAGGCGCTGCCCGATGGCACGCCTATCGGCCGCGGGGTTGACGGCTACGGGCAAACCGCGGCGGAGGCCTTGCGCGATTTGCGCGCCGGCCTGGCGGACCGGATCAATCGGCATTCCCCCGGCTACGGCCGAGGCCGCAAATGGTCGGCGGACTGGCAGCGCCACGCCATGCAAGCGGCCTCCGCCGTCAATACGCCTCGCCTCATTGTGCGATGGTTGCCGGGCGACTTGATGAAGATTCCCAGGCTTCGCGCGCGCGTCGAGGCCGGCCGCGCCATCGACTAACCCGCCCCTCGGCTACGGCCGATTTCCCGGTGACGACCGACAGCCCCGGCTGCGGCTGATTTCTCAACGCGCGATAGTGCGCAAAGCGAAAGGACAATTCGAAATGACCTATTCTTGCAGCGACTTCACCGACTCGATTCTTGACGCGCTCAAAATCGAGGTTCCGGACGAGTCCAACGATAGCCCGAGCGATCAAGCCGACCTGGCGCTTTCTGAAATCGAACGGCTGCAGCAGCGTGACGGACAGCTGAAGCTTTTGGAAACCGCGCCGGGATCGCGCCTGGAGCGCGTCCGACTCGCCGCGCAATTGCTCCGCACCGCACGCAATCACTTGCGCATTGCCGGCGCCAACAACGCCGCGGACTACGTACAGCGCGCGCTTAAATCGGTGCAAGGCGCCGAACGCCATGCCCGCGGGATGGAAACGCGCGCGACTATCCCCGCCGCCGGCTGATTTTCGGCCCCTCCGCTACGTCTGATTTCCACAACAAAGGAGCATGCACGATGTCAGAAATTTTTATCGAAGTTGAGGACGATAACGCGGCCGTGCGCTGCGACAATTGCACTTGGCGCGGCGTCGCGTCCGATCTCGATATGGTCGCAGACGTTCAAGAACGCATCTCGGCCGGCTATGAAGTTCCGGCCGGCCAATGTCCGGACTGTGCCGCCCTCGCGTACCTTGTCGAGCGGCCGCAACACTCACCATTCAAGGCCGAGGCGATCCCCGCGGCGCCTTCATGGGAGTCCGTCGCCGAGATGCACCGCGACGCCATGCGGGTGGACATGACGACCGACGACGGCACGCACAACGAGGCATTGGCGCGCGCCGCTGACGCCGTTGCGAGCGCAATCAAGGCCTATGCCTCTTTGCTCTCGCCTGGCGCCGTGGCCCCCTCGGTTGCGCCTTCTCCGGCCGCGCTGGAGGTTCTGGGCGGTATCCGCGCCGATAACCCGGAGTTCGAGGCCGGCGGGATGGTGGATCATGCCGACGTCACGGCGCGGCTTGGCCGCCGTTGGGGCGATATCTGCCGGGTTCTGGACTCCTCCCCGGTTGCGCCTCGGCTGCATGTCGCGGTGATCCTGGAAGGCGGCCTTTGTCAAACCGTCGTTTCTGACAACCCCGCCTTGATCGGCCTCGCCTATGACGTGATCGATTACGACACGGAAGGCGCGGACGAAACCGGCGAAGTACTGCAGGAAGGCGGAGCCTTTGCAGATGCTTGCATCTCGGGCGGCATTATCGAACCCGCATCAATCCGCGTCGTGACGGATGAGGATTACGAGAACGCCGCGATTGCGGCCGGTTGGCAGCACGGCGGGGACTTCGATGCCTTTTGGTACGATGCAAAACGTTTCGAGTCCTGGAAAGCGGCGGCAAGCGCGGATGAGGACTGCCCGACCTATGCCACGGTGCGGGAGGTCTGCGACGCTGAAGGCATCCACCCATTCCCAGAAGTGGGCGCGGGTCAGGACCACCGCTCCAATTCCGAGGGCTGGGGCCTCTTCTCGAACGGCGAGACAGGCGGCAAGCTGGAAATCCAAGCCGACAGCGAGTCCTCAATCTTCGTCCGCAACGGCATGCACTACGACGACGAGGCCGAGGCCTTCGTCAAAGCAAGGGTGGCCGAGGGCAGCGCGTACCACATCGCTGCGCTCGCTCGTGTCGGCCAGCCTGGTTAACCCCGGCTGCGCCTTCTCGCCCCTCGGCTACGACTGATTTCCCGTTGACGAGATTCAGCGGGTCCACTACAGAACGCATCCCCGCGCGATTGTGCGCAATGAGAAAAGGAGCAACACACATGCAGCATTCCGCAACCTATTCGCCCGACGACAACAAGCTTCGTCTGTATCCCGCTCACCGCCTCGACGCTGAGGAATACGCGCGCGTAAAAGCCGCCGGCTTCAAATGGGCACCGAGGCAAGAGCTTTTCGTCAAGCCGTCCTGGTCGCCGGAAGCCGAGGATTTGCTGACCGAGCTCGCCGGCGAGATCGGCGACGAGGATACGAGCCTGGTGGATCGCGCCGAGCAGCGCGCGGGCCGCTTCGAGGACTATAGCGAAAAGCGCATGGCCGACGCAGAGCGCGCACGCAAAGCCGTCGCCGAGATCGCGGACAATATCCCGTTTGGTCAGCCGATCCTCGTCGGCCATCATTCGGAGAAGCACGCACGCCGCGACAAGGAGAAGATTGACGCCGGCATGCGCAAAGCCGTGCAGATGTGGCGAACTTCGCAATACTGGACGGCCCGCGCTGAGGGAGCAATCCGACACGCCAAATACAAGGAACTTCCGGCGGTGCGGCACCGTCGCATCAAGACCATTGAGGCCGACAAGCGGAAGCTTGAAAAGTCGATGGCCGAGAACGAAAAGCAGCTGAAGGCGTGGCGCATCGTTGCAGGCATCGCCGATCCTGAGAAGCAGCGCGCGACCGGTCTGGCAGTCGCTAACGTCGGCGGTTACTGGTCGATGTCGTTCCCCCTGGCCGACTATCCGCGCGACCCGCCGGCTTCGCAGTACGAGGGGCCCATGGGTCTTTGGTCCGCAATCGAGGGGAATGTCATCACGGCGGCGCAGGCTGCAGCAATTGCAATCCCCGGATTGGAGCGTTCCTTTCCTCGCAAGGCTCGCTGGATCGCCCATTATGACAACCGCCTGGCCTATGAGCGCGCCATGTTGGCCGAGCAGATCGGCACCGAGGCGACCGCCAACCCGCTCGCCGACCGTTTTCCGTTTGCAGTCGGCGGCCAGGTGCAGGTGAGCCGATACGATGATTGGCTTACGATCCTCAAAGTCAACCGTGGCGCAAATGGCTCCGTGTCCAGCATCACGACGACGGGAATTCGGAACAAGCAAGCGCGCTGGCGCGTCGAAAGCGTCCGGGACTATCAGTCACCGAGCGCTGAAGATGTGGCGGCAGCGAAAGCCGCGGCCAAACTTCCCCCGCTCTGCAACTACCCCGGCGAGGGCTTCGCCCATCTTACACAGGCAGAGTACGACAAAATCCCGAAGGACTATCGAGGCTATCGGCCGCGCGCAGCAACCGAGACCGTGGGCGCGCACCGTACCCGCTCCGCCATCGGCGCCTATGCGTTCCGCGGCAAGTGCGAGGACAACAAGCGGCATTCTTATGGGCCGGTGTTCATCACGGATGCAAAGCGCGTCGATCCGCCCACGATCGCGCCGCCGAGCGAGCCAGCCGAGCCGGCCGAATTCGTCCGGGAGTTTGTGGCGCGGCCTGACGCCGACCTCGACGCCGCGCTTTCGCTGGTCTCCGAGATCATGGGCGAGCCGCAGGACGCCGCCGAGCCCGCGGCCACGCTGGCCCCGGTTGCGCCCGCGCCGCGGCCGGTCCTGGTCGAGGCGCTCGACTCCCTCCCGGCTACGGCCGATTTGCCGGCGGCCTCGCCTACGGCTGATTTTGAGGCAATGCGGGCCATGCTGAAAGGCGGCGGCGTGCAAGTCGTCGTTGCGCCGCAACTCTTCCCGACTTCGCCCGAACTCGCGGCCGAGGTTGCAGAGTTGGCCGACATCAGGCCTGGCCATCGCATCTTGGAGCCAAGCGCGGGAACGGGTGCGCTCATCGAGGCCGCACGCGTCCATGGCGCCGGGTCGCTCGACATCGTGGCGATTGAGATCAATCACCAGGTTGCGCAAGCTCTCGGCCGATCACAGCAGGGCGTGACCATCATCAATGCTGATTTCATGGACATGGCCGGCGCGGTCGATAAGTTCGACCGCATCATCATGAATCCCCCGTTCGAGCGCGGCGCGGACATCCAGCATATCGAGCACGCCCGGAAATTTTTGAAACCTGGCGGCCGGCTCGTCGCGATCTGCGCCAACGGTCCGCGCCAGCGGGACAAGCTGATGCCGATTGCCTCGGAGTGGCGCGACCTCCCGGCGGGATCGTTTAAGCATGCTGGGACCTCCGTGAATACCGCCTTGCTCGTGATCGAGGGGCCGCCGGGATAATCCCCCGGCTGCGCCTTCCCCTCGCCTACGGCCAATTTTGCAAAAGGAGGATTCCGACCATGACCGACAACAAGAAGCTTTCCGGACCAATCGAAGGCGCGCGCGCCGGCATCATCGAAGCGCTCGGCGGCGCCAATGCCAAGCCGGCACCGGAGCAATTGCCAGGCAATGACGACGGCCCGATTAATCTGCTCATCCGGGAATATGCACGCTGGAATCAGGAGCAAGGCCTCAACCTGGGGAGCGCCGACGAGCACTTGCACGACGAAAAACTGACGGAAGAGCAGCGCGCTTACCTCGCCTCGTTCTGCGGGCGCTGGGACATCGCCACGGAAACCGAGCGGGCTTGGTCGGACACAGAGGCGGAAGCGTTCAAGCCGTGCCGGCACCGCGACGACGGACGCGGCCGGTGCATCGATTGCGGCAGGTTTATTTGAGCCCCGGCTGCGCCTACTTCGTCACCCCTTCCCTACGACTGATTTTTGAGAGGAGGATCCCGCATGCGGAAGCATCCATTCCACTGGGACGTCTACAATAGACTTTTGGACGCCGTCGCGCGCGTCGTCGATGCCGAAGACAAGCGGCTGTTGCCGGAGGTGCGAGCGAAACTCACGGAGGCACGACGGGCTATCTATGAGGCCTGGGACCTTCAGGCCAATCTCGAACGCGCAGAGGGAGGCGGATCATGACCGCCGAGGAGATCATCGCCGCGGCCGGCTACAAAATCGCGTCTTGGGCCGACTTCAAAGCGGTTACAGACGTCCCGCCATTCGTCCGCCGGGTTGCCGAAGGCGTGCATGCGAAATGGGGCGGCAACTTCGTGGTTTACGATCCCGCCGGCAGTGATGATGGTTGGCTGCTGGTCGACGACGACCGCGAGCGGATCATCGCCGAGACGGTCGAGCATCTCGGCCGCCTGGCTGCCGCTGCAGAGCCGCCACCCGCCCAGGGGGCGTTATTCTGATGGGCAGGCAGGTTAGGCGAGTGCCGGCAGACTGGCAGCACCCCAAGAACGGCCGGCGTTACATCCCCTTGCGCAAGGCGGACGACGCGCTGGCGCGGGCAACCGATCAGCGGATGCCCGCCTGGCCGGCGGAGGCCTGCACGCACTGGCAGCTTTACGAGACGACGACCGCCGGCACGCCGCTTTCCCCGCCCTGCGCCTCGGCGCGCGATCTCGCGAAGTGGCTGGCCGCGCACCACGTCGAGGCCGGGCCAGGCTTCACCGGATCCGAGGGGGAATGGCTGCGCATGATCGAAGGGCCCGGCGAGATCTCGACCATCGCGATGGACGGTAAGTCCTTCGTGTCACCGCTCAAGGGGCTTTGACCCCCTCGGCTACGGCCGATTTTGCCGGCCCGGCGCGGACTCGACTCCGCTCCACCTATCCGCCATACCCTCGGCTACGGCCGATTTCGGGCGACTGTGCCCAACCGAAAAGGAGGACCGTGATGGCCCCGCCACGCTTCAGACACAAGAAGATCGCCTGCGAGGATTTCGATCGCGAGCTTGAGCGGCAGGGCCTGACACGGAAAGCCTTCGCCAGGATATGGTGCCAGAATCTTGTCACCGTGAACCGATGGGGCCGGAGCGGAGCGGACGGGAAGCTTCAGGACATTCCGACCTGGGTGCCGATCGCGCTGACGTTGATGACGCTCCCGGAGGCGAAGGGAACGGCGCGAATGGCTGCCGCGGCGATGATCGAGGAGGACCGGCTACATCCCGAGCTCGGAGCCTTCCCATATCAGAAGCTTCGGCAGATGCCGGCCGACATCGACGAGGAAGAGGCATGAGGCGCCTGGCTCTGATTGTCGGACTAGTCCTGCTGCCACCAGCGGCGCATGCTCACTGCAACGACAACGCCACCTAATCTCGACCAAATCCGGGCAATGCCGACCGCTGCACTATTCGGTTGGCTGCAGCTTGCGCGCCGCGCCTCAGATGCGGTGGCGACCGGCGCCGCGCTGGGCCGGAAGGATCCCGTCCCTCCCTGCGTCCAGGAACTCATGAACCGTCAACCGGCGATCGAGCGCGAACTGCGACTCCGTTAGTCCCCCGGCTACGACTTCTTGCGAGATCCCCGGCTACGGCCGATTTTGCTCGAGGCCCGGCTGCGCCTACTTTTCGCAGCCGCCTTTTTGGCCGGCTTCGCCGCCGACGCCGGGGGCTTGGCTGCCGCGTCCTGCGCGACCGCCGCGGCATCCTTGGCGTCGAGCTCGCGCTTGAGGGCCTGCGCCGCCTCGTACCTGCGCACTCTTAGCGCCTGAAGCTCGAGTTCGCGCGCGTTCAGCTTCATGCTCACCCTCCCCTACGATTTCATGCGGTTTGCTCGCGCCTGGATGCCTGCACGGACGTTGTGCGAGCTGCAGGCGCAGCGGCCATTGTCGCGATCGAGCGCGAGATCTGGCCGGTCTTTGATGTCCTTGATGTGGTCGGCGTACATCCGGTACCCCTTTTCGGCACTGCGCCAGCACCGCTTGCCGTCGTCGACGTGCTCGCAGCGATAGCCGGCGCGCCGCTTAACAAACTCTGCCCACTCCTCGTGCTCGGCGGTCTGATAGTGCGGGTCGGCCTTCTTCGGCAGCGGCTTGGCCTTGCGGGTATCCAGCGTCGCGATACGGGAGCCCAGTGTCGGGATGCGATTTCGAGCCATCGTTAGTGCTTCGTCTCGCGCGAGCCGCGCATGAGTCCGAGGACATACTCGGCGAGCGCGACCTCGCTTGAGGTCTTTACCGTTGACCATGCGATGTCGAGGATGATCACCTTGTCGTCCATCGCGATCGCCACTTTGGCGACGCCGACGGCCAGCGACGCCGCAAGCTTGCCGCCGACATCTTCGGTCACCTTCTCGCCGCGCTCGATGGCCTTCATTATCCTGGCCATGTTGTTGGCCTGGGCCTTGAGGACGCGGAGCGGCGATTGAGAGGTTGTCATGTGCCGACACCTGCCACTTGATACACCGGAACGAGAGACGGCTTGGCGCGCCAATAGCTTCGAGCGCAGTTGCAGGAATTGCACGAAGGCCGAAGGTTAGTTGGATCGTTGTTGTGACGATCATGATCGAAGTGATCGACCAACAGCGCATCATCGGGCTGCGGGTGCTCTGTCGACCATCGGAGTGGTCTTCCGCACCAGAAGCAGGGTACTGGCCCGAGGCCGATCTGATCGAACATTGCGGCGCGATGAACGTATACTCTGCCGGTCCGGGCATGTGCTAGCGGATGACCACGTATAACCACCAACCGATACCGCTTCGACGCTATGGTCCTAGTGCGCTCGTCAGTCGATCCGCGGCGCTTAAAACGCAAATAGTGCTTGCTGCAAAAACCTCGCGCCTTTTGCTTTTCCCCGCAACCAGCAACCGTGCACACCGTAGCGCGCACGGGCAATTCACCGCGCCTACGCCGGCGCATGTAGGCCGCCGCGCATCCATGACAATACCGGTGACTTGATCTGTCATTTGGGCCGCGACACGACGAACAGACCAGATTGCTGCTCATCGCTTTTCCTCTCTACGCGGCCCGAACATCTTCCGACCGATGACTCGCAGCATCTCTCGCTGATCCCAGGACAGTTGGTCCTTGTCGACGTCGACAACGAGCAAGCCGTATTCGCGCCAGACACGGGCCTTCGTCTCGGGTGCGGTCTCTCGAGTATTGGGAGCAAATCGACCGAGGGACATCAGCGCTTCATCCCCATGCCGGCAGCCTCCAAGATCCGCCGCGCCGCATTCCAAGTCCGATCCTCGATCGTGACGTGGTCGTAGACCTGGACCAAAGCATTCAGCGCGACCCTGAGCTCGATGTTGCTCGACCGATGGTCGGGGCCGCCATGCTTGTGCATGTCCTCGGCCGAAGCATCGCAACCGATCCGGGCGCGCAGAATGTCGAACTGGCGCTCGCCGATCCTGCGTTTGATCTCGTTCAGCCTGGACTGAGCCTCGAGCGCGATCGTATGCGAGGCGCTGCCGCCACCGCCGCCATCGACTTTGTCGCCAAGCGCGAAGCCCTTCGAGCCATGGAAGCTGCAAAGGTCAAAATCCCGCCTGAAGCGATCCGCCGCGGAACGTCGCATCTTCTCCTCTGGATCGTTCAGCTTCTTCCGGTCGACAAGGTTGATGTGAGCGCTCGCCGCGGTGTCGACCAGGACGTTCTGCATCGGGTGGTCGGGATCCGGGATGACGTGCTTGCGCTTCCCGCTGGCGAGCCTCTCCTCCTCCGCGATCTCCTTCAGTTGCTTCTTCGTCAGTGGCTTGCCGAGGAGATTGAGCGGGTCGCCGGCCTTTGCCGTAGCTTTCTGGAACCCCTGGAGGTAGAGCTTTTCACGCTTCAACCACTCCGCAACGCGCTCGGCGCGAGGGGTCTTGTAGTCCATCATCCAGTCGACGATGCATTCCTGGATCTGGCGCTTGTGCTCGCGCTCGGCTTCATAGGCGAGTTGCGACGCCACCGAGCGGCCTCTGTACTCGTCCTTCACCCTCGCCCGGCGGAGCTCACGGGCAAAGCCGCGCGCGCGGCGATCGCGCTCCTTGTCGACGTAAACCGGTGCGACGTCCGTGACTCGAGCCAACATGCACCCCTCGGGAAGCAGGAAAGGACGAATCACGCTTATGACTTCAGGAGGTGATTTGCCTACGATTGCAAGAGCAAAATCGTTCGGTCGTCACCGGCTAATTGGGCTTCAAAACTGCGGCTCAAGCCCGGGTCGTCTCGCACGAAAGCTCCATCCGCCACGGATCTCGCCCTGGTGGCGGCGACAAATAAAGCGTTTGCTCGGTGACTCCGGGCGCAAGTATCGCCGTGACGATCGAAACCGTTTTGCCGTCATCAACCAGCTTGCAGGCGATGACATCGCCGGGTTGCCCCGATACGGTGAGAACGAAGGCCAGATGGGCTTCCTTTAGCATCGCCTTTTCCTTCACCTTAGAACGGAATCTCGTCGCGCTCAGCAGCGTCGCCGAACGTCATGCTTGGCCCGTCGAAGCCGATCTCCTTCCAGGTCTCACCGACGCCGCTGCGCACCTTCAGCGCGGCGAACTCCGCCTTGCCCTTCCAAATTTCCATGCTCCTAAGCCAACCGTCCCAGATCGGGCGGTTCTGCGGCTTATCGTCGGACGGCGGTTCCGGCTTGTTTTCGCTGAGATGAACCCGTGGGATAGCCAGACCGAGCACCACGTCGGCATTCTCGACGATGAGACCTCCGCCGTAGATATCGCCTTTCTTGAAACGCCAGTTTCCAGTCTTCTGGCCATCGCGCGTCAGCTGGGCAAGTTGCCAAACCACGATATCCTCTGTTTTGGCCAGCGCCTTCATCGCGGACGTGAAGTATCCGATAGTCCGGATCTCGTTCCAATGCTCCTTCTCCGGCTCGACGAGTTTCGTGTGGTCAATGCCAATCTGCTTGACGCCATACCTCCGCACGGCGATGCGCACCTCTCTCACGATCTGCGTGGTCGTCATGGGCGATCGGTCCTGGATGAAAATCGGCATCGCCTCGAGGGTGGCCTGCGCGCGTCGGATCTCGAGGAATTCCTTTTGGCTCAGATCGCCGGTGATCTGCTTCCGGACTGAGATGCCGGTCATCGCGGCGATGTCCCGGAGGCCGATCTGTTCCTTGGACATTTCCAGGCTGATCAGCAGTGAGGGGTATATGCTCGACGGATCCAGAGACGGACCGGCGTTGGCCCGCAGGATCTGGGACAGTAGCGCCGACTTGCCGTGACCAGACTGCGCGGCGAGAATGATCGCGGTGCCGCCGATTTGCGGTCCGAGCACCTTGTCGATCTCGGGTATCTTGGTGACAACACCGACCGACTTCTTGCCCTGATGCTCGTAGGCTTCGGCGGCGCGATGCATCGCGGCCTTGGCGGCCTCGCCCACCTTCACGGGATGCTTGGCACGGTCCTGGTCGTCGACGCGGCGGAAGAGATCCTCGACGGCGGCGCGGCGCTCCTCATAGCCCTTCCCCTGCTCCGAGGCTCGACGGCCGAGCTCGACGCCTGCCCGCTCACGCCATGCCAGGACCACGTCGTCGACGAAGTCCAGCGCGCTGCTGACGTCCGTGGCCTTCTCGATCAGGATCTGGAGCACCGCCTCGACCGAGCCGACGCCCTCGAATTCCTGAGGCAGCTTCGACTCCAGCAGACTGAGCGCCGGGCCGCCGGCGGTCTCGCAGCATTCCGCGACCGCGGCGAAGATGGCGCGATGGTGCGGCACCACGAAGTGCTCGGCGGACAGATAGTCCGACACCTGCCAATAGGCATCGGCCGACCCAATGATCTTGCCGATAATGGCCTCTTCGGCGCGGATGTTGCGCAGCGCGCGCGGTGTGGTCTCCTGCGTCGTCAAGCGCGCTCCTCCAAGCGCTTCCGCGCATTCCAGATATCGAGATAGTCCCTGCGGATTGCCGGCTCCGGCTGGCTGTCGTGGCCGATGCCGATCGCCACCATGCGTTCATGCAGCTTGCGCACCGCGGCACGCCCCGGCGGCTCGGCGAGCACCAGGTCGCCCTCGTGCTTGCGCCAGGGCCGGTCCCCGTCGGGGAAGCTGGTGATGTGCTCGACCCCGAGCGGCGGCTCGAAGCCGCTCACGCCGCTGGTGCTGAGCGCGGCCCAGACCGGATAGCGGTATTTGATCAGCGCGCGGGCTGCGAGGCTGGTCTCCAGCCCTTCGGCCAGACCGATGTGCGCAGCAATACCGCCGATTTGGACGGCCGCACCGGCCGCGACGCCGGCGCCGATCTTCGCTTTCTCCACCGGAGCCTTGCTGGCCTTATTGGGGTCGAGGTGGATCTTCCAGACCGCGGTAATGTCGCCGAACTGATCATCGACGCGGCAGACCAGCGTCGGGAACGACAATCTCTCGTCGAGGTCGTAGATCACCCGCGGATGGAAGCCGAGGCAGACGTCCCAGCCGCCAGGCGGGACCGGGATTCCGCGATCGAGCAGGTATGCTTCGGCATGCGTGCCGGCGATCGGCGTGACCTCCCCCCAAAGCACCACGGCATTCCGCTGACGCTCGGCCTCGTGCTCGATCGCCCGGCGCTCGTCCGCCTCGCGCTTTGCCGCCCGGTCAGCCGCCAGATCCTCGCGGCGGCGCGCCTCTTCCGGAGTTTCCGGCCGGGAGTTGTCGAGCCCGACAAACTCGCGCGCGGAGCGAAAGACCTCCGCTGTTGCCCGATGGCTCCCGGTGAAGCCGTAGGCATACAAGTTGAGCTCGTCCCCGCCGATGCTAGCGGAACTGCGCACCCAGACGCCGCGATCATATTTGGCATTGACCCTGCCGAGGTACACCTGAAACGAGCCGAGGTCCGAGTTGTTGACCGGTGCGCAATACGCAATCTTGCCGCGCTTCTTCCAACCCGACCAAAACTTGTCGAGCACCTGCTCGAGCCGCTCGTTCAGCCTTGCCTTGATCTCGTCGGCGTCGTCACGGATCACCGCAGACCTCCCGCGGCTTCAATCGCTTCGCGCTTGCAACGCTCCCACAACGCGACCACGAGGCGCTGCGCCGCCTCGACACGCCCCCACTGCGCCGACGTGAATTGACAGCCCTGTCGCTGGTACTGCCGCTCAAGCCGCTGCCGCGCGCGCTTCAAGAGCCTCTTGGCCTGCGACCGCCGCTGACGGGTCCTCTTCGGGATCATCGGCCAATGCACCGAGCAGATCCATTCGCTGTACCGTTCCTTGGTCGAACGCCCGCAGTACGGCACGCAGCATTTCGTTGTTTCCATCACAGGAGGGACTCCTGTTTCGGCTCAGGTAGAGGTAACGGACCGATCGGGTCGATTGGCTTCCAACTCTCGTAATCGGCGGCGATCTCGTCATAGACACGAGGGTGCTGCTTTTTGAATCGGGGAAAGTGCGGCCCTTGAATGTAGCGTCCGGCGTCCAACGACAACCATCCAGTGGCGGACGGCAGCCAGCGGCGGTGGTCGATGCCGACGTGTTTAAAGTCGGCGCGAATTAGGAAGCCTCGCTTCTCCAAAATGACAGCGATCTTGATCGCGGCAATCTTCCATTCCGTCAATTGGACCGGTGAAGGAGAACCCGCAACTACATCCGGCACGTAGTCCGGGAGAACATGGCGTTGCGCCGGTGCCCACTCTGGCCAATCTTCGGCACGGCCGTGGTTCTCGCCTGGCAAGTACGGATCGAAGGCCGGCGCCCAACGCGGCCGGTCGTCGGACGCAGGCTTCACATGGATGATTGTGATGCCGATATACTTGCAGATCGTCTCGAAGCCGAACTCGCCCCAAGGTACCAGGACAGCGCGGCAATCCGGGCCCGCTCGATCAGCACACCAGATGCCGTAGTCCTCGAGCGACTGGGTAATGACGTGGCTGTTCAACCGCAGCTTGGCCTCAATACCGATCTGGAAGCCGTCTGCATTGCGCACAAGTAAAATGTCCCACCCCGCGTGCTCGGCATAAGGCGTCCATCCCTCCGGCAGCGCAGCGATGAACCGCTTGCAAAGGTCAGCTTCTGTGGCGAATGGCTTCGGCTTCTTCATCTTGAAATTCTTGGTCCGCCCAAAATTTTTTCAGGCGAGGTTCTCTCGCCTGAAGTGCTTTTCCCTGGCCTATTACGCGACGGCCCGTCGCTGGCTTGGCTTGGTCTGCTCAATGACGGCAGCGTCCCCCATGATGGCGGACACGCAGGCTCTCATCTTCGCAACCGATACCGCGTTTCCAATCTGCTTGATCTTCTCGGTCTTGGTGCCGGCGAATTCGTAATCAGCTTCCTCGCTGTTGAAGCCCATCGCCGCGGCGAGCTCGTGCGGCTCCAGCATCCGGAACAGGATGTCGAACTGCGGCGTCGCCTCGACCAGGTTGATGTGGCCCGTTGCGCAGATCGCCGGGGTGGGCTGCTCGACGTCATGGACACGCGGGGCCTGCCCTTCCCGCTCACCAAATTGCGCCGCGATGAACGCGAGCTCGCCGCGGTTGGCGCCGGTGACGGTGGGCAGCGGATCCTCGGCAGGGTCGCGGACTCGGTCCGACCGATCGGCATGGGTTACCGGCATGACCATCGCGAACTCGCCACCCTTCGCGGTTGTCAGCGTTGGAAGTGGGTCGGCGACATCGCGCGCGGCGTTGCCGCCATGGGTGTGGGTGACCGGCACCACCATGCCAAACCTGCCCTTGGAGGTCACAGTCGGGAGCGGCTCCTCGGCCGATTGGCAGGTCTCGCCGGATCCAGAACCGTAATAGGGCGAGATCAGGATGTGGCTCTGTTTCGCTACCTGAGTTGGCGTCGGCTCGTCGACCGAGCGCGGCGCGCCCTCGGCGTGCCTGGAGAGGATGAACGGCTCAACGAGATAGCCGCCACCATCACAATTGGCCGTCGGCGCCGGCGCGTCGATGCCATGGGCGCGGTTGCCACCGTTGTCACCGTGCCGGTTAAGGATGAAAGGCTCGACCAGCATGGGCCTCGCACAGCCCGGCCGCTCCTCCACTCCCGCGCCGCCGGTCATGATGGTGGGCAACGGATCATGGGTTGCACGCGGTGCACCGCTGCTGCCTGGCGCCATGACGAACGGCACCGGATAGAGCCGATCATATTCCTCGCGAGATCCCCCGAGCGTCTTAGTGTCCGCGAACCATTCCTCGAAACTGGGGACGATCTCGCCGTTGATGGTCGGCTGGGCGATCCCGATATGTGTCCCGTTGGCGGCGATAGTCGGCAGCGGGCCATCCACACTCTTGCCGTCCATGTGGTTGCGCAGGATGACAAGGAATGGATCAGGCCAGCCGAACTTGACGGCACCTGCATAGATGCGGGCGAGCGTCTTTGGTGCCAGCGGCTTCTTGCGACCGAAGATAGATCGTCCCTTGAGATCCCAGTCGATGATGTCGCGGGCCGGCCGCCACGGCTTCATGCCGGGGAAAAGAAGCTTGTCGGGGCTGGCCTTGATGTGCGTTGGCATCGGCCAAGAGACCGAGCGCCCATCATTCCTGGCCATCAGGATGAATCGCTGGCGCGTCGTGGCGTCACCGTAATCGGCGGCGTTAAGTTTGCGCCACTCTGGCTCGAAACCGAGTGCCCGGATCGTGTTGATCCAAGCCCGAAAATACTCGCCTTTGCGCGACTTGATCGGCTTGCCGGTGCGGGCATCGACCGGCCCCCAGGATGTGAACTCCCAGACGTTCTCGACGATGAGGCGCTTGACGCGGAGCTCGGTCAGCCAGGTGATGATATGCCAGGGATCGGAGCGCTGCTGATCCGATGTAGGCTTGCCGCCACGCGCAACGCTGTGATGCGTGCAGCTCGGCGACGCCATCAGCAGATCGAGATAGCCCTCAGGCACCAGGATATGCGGGCGGACCGAGGCGATGTCCTGGACCACATGGCGCGCCGCCGGATGGTTGAGTTTGTGGGTGTCGATCGCGGTCTGCCAATGGTTTACGCAAACCAACTCCATCTCGAGGCCGAGCTCACGCAATGCGCGCTCGCAACCCGTCGAGCTTCCGCCCGCCCCGCATAGAAGATCGGCAACAAGGATCTTGCGCTTTCTCAACGAAGCGCCTCCAGAATGTCCTTGGCCAGCGTCGGCAGAGCGACAGCGGCCGACTTCGACGGCATGCTCGGGACGTAGCGCCCACCCTTGTCACCGACCTGGCGTGTCGAGCACAGCCCGACGTGATGGACGCCCTCGATCTCCGTGGTCGGGACACCGTGGCTTTCGAAGATGCGCTGAAGCTCCCGCTCCAGCGCGCGCGCATCATGATCAACAGCCATCTCGTCTACACCCTCATCGGCATGAGGACGTAGAGCGCATCCGTGTCGCTGCCCTTGAACAGCGTCGGCGAGCCAGGGTCGGCGAGGTTCACCTCGAGGCTATCGCCCTGCACCTGGGTGACGATCTCGTGCAGGTACCGGCTATTGAAGCCGATTTCCATGCTGTCGGCGGAATACTCCGCATCGAGTTCGTCTACCGCGCTGCCGGCATCGGGGTTGCTGACCGTCAACGTGATCTTTCCGCCGGTCAGCGAGACCTTCACGGCCCGGCCGCGCTCGCTCGAAATGGTCGCGACACGATCCGCTGCGGCCGAGAACTCGGACCGCGGCACCTTCAGAACGCGATCATTGTTCTGCGGGATCACGCGGTCATAGTCGGGGAACTGCCCATCGATAAGCTTCGACGTCAGGACAAGGTCGCCGGCAATGAACCGGATCTTATTCTGGCTGAGTTCGATCTGGACTTCCTGGTCCCCGACGTTGAACAGGTTTTTGACTTCCGTGACGGTCTTCCGCGGGATGATGATGCCAGGCATGCCGGTGGCACCCTCCGGCAAATCGACATCCAGGCGGGCCAAGCGGTGACCGTCGGTCGCGACACCGCGGAGCGTGTGGCGGTTACCGTCCTTGCGGGTGTGAAGATAGATGCCGTTGAGATAGTACCGCGTCTCCTCGGTCGAGATCGCGAACTCGACACGCTGGATCAGCCGGTGAAGATTCGCGCCCGTAAGCGCGAAGCTGTGGGTCAGGTCTCCAGCGCTGAGATCGGGGAAGTCCTGAGGCGGCAGCGTCTGGAGCGTGGAGCGGAACCGGCCAGACTTCACAGCCACGGTATTGGCGGCGTCATTCTGCTCCAGCGTGATCTGCGATCCCGTCGGCATCTTACGGACAATGTCGTTCAGGAGACTAGCCGGGACCGTCGCGGTGCCTTTCGCGGCAACCTGAGCCGGCACGACGTCGATCACCTCGAGATCGAGGTCCGTCGCCTTCATGCGGAGCTTGTCCTGCTCGACCTCGATCAGGACGTTGCTGAGGATCGGGATCGTGTTGCGCTTTTCGACAACACTCTTGATGCGGGCAAGAGCCTTGACGAGGGACGCCTGCTCTACGATTGCCTTGAATGCTTGGCTCAAAACGGAGTCTCCTTTCGTGTTTCGGTTTGCCGCGGTTCGAAGAGATCCGGCTCTCCGTTCCGCTCCTTAATTCCGAGGCGCTCTTCCTTCACGGCGATGCGAAGCCACTCCGCGATCATCGCGCCCTCGGCCGCGTCCTTCTGCGTGACGGGCCACTGCAGGATCTTGCAGCGGCCGAGCGCCTGTTCCTTCCACCAAGCCGAGCGATTGATGGCCGTGTCCGGCGGGCTGATCTTTCCAAAGACCCGCGAGCGCCAGGTTCGAACGTTGACCTCGCGGAAGTTGAAATCACTGCCCGCCTCTGCACGACGGACCTTGTGTCGCTGGAGCGCGAGGAGTGTGCAACCGCGGATGCCATACAGGCGCAAGAAGGTGCGCATGTTGCCGATCGGCCGCTCGGTCTTGACGAGCTCGTCGTCGACGATCTCTTCGGTTTTCACCGTTGAGTTGGTGCGCAACGGCGACTCGAAGGCGAGCTCGGCGATGTCAAACCGCTGGAAGACCTCATCGAGCCAGCGCGAATACCTGAAGAAGGCCTCGGGGTCTTCGCCGTCAAAATGGCGGGACTCGGCATGGATCAGCCGATCACCTCGGATCAATCCGAGTCCCGACGTCGTGCCGGTATCGAGGCCCGCCAGGATCATGATGCGTCGCTGGCCTTCGCCTCGCCGGCGGACGCGCCGGGCTGTTGCTCGGTCTTCTGCATCGCGAGCAGCGTGTTGCGCTCCGGACGCCCCTTCCGGAATCCCTTGATCCAAGCCTGGCCCTTCTGCGAGCCGACCTCGTACGGATTGTCCTGCTCCTTCGAGCCAGCCTCGTCGTCCATCCGGAAGCCTGCGGCGCGGCCTTCGTTCTCGGCGCGCTCGTCCTCAGGCGCCGGACCTGCCGCCGGCATGCCGAAGAGCTCGTACTGCCGCGGCGTCAGGGTCTTGCCGAGGAATCCGACATACACACCAATCTTGCGGACCTTCTCGCAAAAGGCGTCGATGTCGGCCTCGCCACCCTCGACCAGCTTCAACGCCTCGCGAGCAGCATCGTTGTGCAGGCCCTGCCCCTGCGTGATCGCGAAAACACCGCGGAGCTTGTTCTTCGCGCTGTTGTTCGTCTCGTTGACGGACTCGGCTTCCTTCTGTGCCGCACGGATGCGGGCGAGATTGAAGGCATCGAGGGCTTGCTGGGTCGGCTCGTTCTGCTGGGCTGTCGTCATGTCCTTCTCCGGTTCTGATGGTCACTTGCTGAGGGGGAATTGGTGTCGATTACGCCGCCGCTCCTTCATCGAAGAGCGGGGCCGCCGCGGTCGGCTTCTCCTTCTTTCGGCGTGGAGGCACGCTCGCGCCGACTTCGACGGTGCCGACCTCGTTGCCCCAATGCGTGAAGCCCTCGTGGCTCTCGCGCGAGAACAGGCACAACCGGTCGAGGCCCGGCGTTTTCTTGCGGAGGTGCGCGTACCACTCACGCGGCTTCTGGCTATGCCCGCGCGCCTTGCCCTTGATCACGCCATACAGTGCGTCGTGGATCTGATGTTCGTCGCCGAATACGCCGAGCAAGACCGACTCGTGCATCGCGCGCGAGCGGTACCCGGTGCCCATGCGCCCCTTCGGCCACACCAACTCGGTCTTGAAACGCGCTCCCCACTGCTTCAACAACCACATCGATTGGTCGAGGGTTGGCGGGCAGGCCCAGAGCGTGATGATGCCATTGCCTCGAACGAGATGCCCCACTGGTAGCTTGGCAAGGTCATCCCACGACATGATGTCATATTGCGCCGACGCGGATTTCTTGTTGCCGTTCTCAGACCTCAACTTGAACTCCGTCGGGGGGTCGACGTCCACGACGTCAGCGCAGAACGGAAGCAGAGGATCGAAGAACCAGCCGCTCATTGCGCCGCCGCCTCCACGAAATAGGCGCGCAGCGCCTCATGGCACGCGGTCTCGACACTGATGTTGTGCTCAGCCGCATAAGTGTCGATCGCGCGGCGCACCTCGGGATGGGGATTAACCGTGATACCGTCGACGAGCCCTATCGATCGCGTCTTCCTTGCGAGGCGGACAATCGCGCCGCGCTGCTCAAGCCCAACCACGATGCGGTTGACGTGG
Source organism: Bradyrhizobium sp. Mp27 (assembly GCF_029953005.1). NCBI lineage: Bacteria > Pseudomonadati > Pseudomonadota > Alphaproteobacteria > Hyphomicrobiales > Nitrobacteraceae > Bradyrhizobium > Bradyrhizobium sp. Mp27. The sequence continues at coordinate 18,983 of NZ_JASAUS010000106.1, forward strand.
CTTTTCGCCATCAACCCTGTCGCGGACATGATCTCGGCATAGGTCGGTGAAACCCCGGTCTCCATGATCCGGGTTCGGATGAAGCCAAACACCTCCGCCTGTTTGGGTGTGAGACCGTGCGTCACGACCGCACCGCCCTGGCATCAACCGTCGGCCTGATGATCTCGTCCGCGTAGCGCGAGAAGACCTCGAACGCAGCCTCCGAGCCGATCGAGCCGCGGAGATAGGTTGACAGCGCCTGGAGGTGCGCCTCGACCATCAGGTTCGCGACGTCCTTGCCGCCGGCAGCCTCGACGATCGCGAGCGAGCAGATGATCTCCTTGCGGGCATAATCGAGCATGACCTGGCTCATGCCGCCCTCCCGCTTCGACCACGCGCGGCCATGCGACGGCCGAGGGCGGCGCGGCGCTCGAGCTCGGCGTCCGAGACGCCGGCGCGACGCTCCGCGGGGCTCGCGTAAGCGATACGGGCATGCCGCGCGCAGTACGGCAGGCCATCAAGCTTCCTGCCGCCGCGGCCGCAGAAGTAGAACGCCTCGGTGCCGACCTCTCCGATTGGAAAGCGGCAGTCCCCATCCCCGAGGTCGAGGATCGACTTCACCCGCACCTCGGCTGGGATCTCTGCATCGGAAACCGAGATGGCCGCCGGATCGAACTCGCCGGCAGCCTCGAGGTTGGCGGCATGCGTGTCATCGGAAGCTGCGTCGATAGCCTGGCGGAGCGCAAGGACGCGGCGAGAAGGCGCCGGCGACGACGGGCGCGGCGTCCGTGATTTCCTTGGCTTCGTCTCGTGTCCCTTCGTGCGGCCACTGAGCCCAAGGCGATGGATCTTTCCGATCACGGCGTTGCGGGTGACGTTGCCGATCTCGGCCGCCATCTGGCTGGCCGATAGTCCCGCCTCCCACAACTTCTTCAACTGCTCGACGCGATCGTCGGTCCATGTGAGAGGCATCGTCATCGTGACGACCTCTCTGCGCGGATCGCGGCGAAGGACTTCGAGAAGCCGCCATCGATCCATTTCGAAACGTCGATCCACCACTTCGCGCGCGCGGTCCAGCGCTCCCCGCGGTTGGTGCATCGGTTGCTAATCGCGAGAGCCAGAGTGGAAAGACGGGAAAGCACGTTGGGCACCTGGGTCTCGATCGTCATGCCGCGGACCGCGCGGCTCGTAATCAGCGGCGCCCCAACTCGAGGCGGAACTGCTGCTCGTGGGCTTCGCGGCGAACGCGCTTCATCTCGGCTTCGGCGTCGGCGAGTCGGCGCTCGAGGATCTGACGCGTAAGCCATCGCTCACGCGTTGCCTCCGGCACCTGCTCCCAAAGAGCATTGAAGCAATCGACGCCTTCGGCCCCGTCGCAAACGTTGAGAAAATGCTCGATGTCGATGACGCGGTTGTTCGCAGTCCAATTGTCGATCGTGCCGAGAGAACATTGAGCGCGCGCCGCTACAGTCTTTCGGAAGCTTCCACCGTTCATCGCGTTGCGAAATATGCGAACGATTTCAGCGGTAATCTTTTCGGCTCTTACGTTCGTAGAAATCGGTTTGGACGATCGTAGAACGGACGAATTTGCCTTTTGCGAAAGGCTGATCGACAATGTTCCCATGCTGAAACCTCCCTACGCTACACTGAAAAATTTTGCCGACGCCACGACGGCGCCGACGACGACAAAAGACGACGACTGGGCGCGCGCCGCCCTGGCGGGAACGCGCATGCTGATCGCGGAAGAATCCTTCGACGCGATCGTGCAGATGCTGATCGACAGCGGATTGGTGCCGAGAGGATGCGCGGCGGTCATGCTCGACCGCCTTTCCGAAAAGTTGCTGATGCATGCGAGCGGCAGGACCGATACGCATTGGGCGATCCGTGCGCCCGAGTTGCTCGACCAGGCCGGCCGGCTGTCTGCGAAGGCATCCGCACTACGCGCAACACCTCGGTTGCACACGTAGATGTCACCCGCTCAAGTCGAGATGCGAATTTTCCGTAAAGGCGATCAGCGAGTCGTCCTGGGAAATGTCCGTAAGTGCAAATACCTACCAACGAAAATAGGGGTCCACGTCCGCGTGTATCTGTGCTCTTGTGCACCAACAGAACAAAAACACTTGGGGAAGTACAATGGGCGACGAGATTCAACTGGTGGAGCTGACCGCGCACGCCGACATTTTTGCAACTGGGATCGGGAAGGTAGAGATCCTCGGATCTTGTGTGCGGTTTTGGTTCTACGCTGCCCAGGACTCGCTCGGCGGCGTGGGTTCGGAACATCTCGTCGTCTCGAAGCTCGTCATGCCGATCGACAAGGTGCCCGACACGCTTCAGTTCGCTCTGCGCGGAATTACAGCGAATGCCGCCCCCTGGCATCCATCGCCGGATACGCTCACCGAGATGAAGCGTCGCACAGGCCATTAGGACGCACCCTCGCTCTCGGCAGCCTTCGTCTTCAGCTTGGCGGCATCCAGGTCGGCCAAGAGTTGCAGCGTGATGTGCGCAATGCCTTCGCGATCGGCCGCCGCGACCACATCGGTCCAGCGGCCACTCGGAATCGAGTCCCGGGCCTTCATCGTGCGGGCATGGCTGTCCTTGATGCCGACCGCGGTCCCGAACTTCACGGGGCCGCCGAAGGCGTCGATGACGTCCGAGTGGCTTTGCGGGACGAGGGGTTCAGTCTGCGGAGCATCGGTCATGATGCCCAAATCGCTACATGAGGTAGCGATGATAGTCAACACGGCATGTAGCGCTCCTGTCGCTACACTGTGTGCTATGGCACAGAAAAACGATCGCGCCGCCAAGGAACAGGGCCGGCGTCTGGCTGCCGCCAGGCTTGAGGCCGGCTTTCGCTCGGCGCGCGCCGCGGCGATTGAGTTCGGCTGGCCGGAGAGCACCTATCGAGCTCACGAGGCTGGAACACGCACGATCGGCTACGACGATGCCCAGAGGTACGTCAGTCGCTTCCGATCACTTGGCGTCAAGGTGACGGCTCGGGAGATTCACTACGGCGATGGCGATGATGCGATCGAGGCAACCTTCGAGGAGGTCCACTCGATCCGGGGCGTCGGTTACGTCGGCGCGGGCGCCGTTATCGACCCCGACTACGAGCAGGTCCCTCCGGATGGGCTCTTTCAGATCGAAATTCCCTTCGCTCCGCCCGCCGAGATGCTGGCGTTCGAGGTGAGAGGCGAATCCATGCGGCCGGCCTTCGCACCCGGCGAGATCGTCGTCGTCTACGCCGAGCCAACCCGCCCCCTCGACACGTTCTACGGTGAGGACGCGGTCGTCCGGACCAGCGATGGGCGCCGACTTCTGAAGAAGATCATGCGAGGTCGCAGCCGCCGTACGGTCGATCTTCACAGCTCGGACGGTTCCAATCCGATAGAGGACGTTCGGCTCGAGTGGATCGGTGAAATCTTCTGCCGCTTCCCGGCGCACCAGGTTAAGCGCGCGGAGCGGCGAAAGGCCGGCCGGAAGCATCAGCCAAAACTTCTGACGAGACCGGTCGAATGAGGCTCACGGCGCTGGTCTTCCTGGCGTTTTGCCCCGCCCTCGCCGCGGCGATCGCAAGCTGTTCTACATCCGCGTCCCGGATCCAAACCCGACGCTCCAGATCCTGGCATCCTGCCTGCAGCTCGACGCCGGCGGATGGATGTGCACGCTGCTGCCGAACTACGGCACCTTCGGTGCGCTGCCGTTACCAATCAGAGCGAACTGAGTTTTCTCGCCATATCGGCGCGCAGAGCCGGCAGTCGCCGCACGAAATCAACGGCACCCTCGATTTGAGATTGCGCGGACCGAACCTCTTCCATCATCTCGGCGATTGCGGGCAAAAACTTGGACTTTCGCCGCCAACGCCGGCAGCCGAGATCGATCGCGCCGACCGTTGGCTGTAGCGACAGGACATCGTCCCGCATCATTTTGCCAAAGATCCTCGCATCCTGAACACCAGCGTTCGGAAAGGATTTGAAGAGCAAACCCAGATGGATGGCTAAATCGCCCTTGGAAATTGGAGCCGCGGCGGCTTGAATATCCCCGGCGTGGCGCCCCACCAGGTCGATGACGGCATCGAGATCGGAAAGTAATTGCGCCGAGGGCGAGAAAGCCGTGGCAGACGCGGTCCTCGCCTCGTCGATCCGTCCCCAGACCTTGTCCAACTTCTCAAAATTTGGCGGCAGCGCGGGCGCTCCGCCCCCGGTCTCAACGAGATCGCCCACCGAAATCCTCCTGCGTTAGATCGGAAAATAGACCTTCAACCGCCGAGTCCGCGCGGCTAGGCCGCGGCGCCGGACCCGTCGAGCCATTGCGGGCAGCCCTTTCGGCCCTGATCTCGAGCGCCTTCAAAATCCAGGCTTTCCAGGAGTGGCTCCAGCCGGGTCGCTTCTCACCGGTTTTGAGGAAGTGCAGCCTGAATTTCTGCTCCTCGATCGGGATCGTCTGCGCCGTAAAGCCACGCTCGAGCGCGTATTGCCAGTCCTCTCCAACTGCAGACCAATCGGGCGGGATCGGGATCCGCGGCTGTCGTTGCCGTCTTACCGCCGTCGGCCCCTTCGGGACGAGGGAGCCTTGGGTGGGAGGCTCGGCCGCTTGGCCGAGCGCTCCCTTTCCCTCTTCCCCTTCTTCCTTTCTTGAATGTTTTATTTCTTCTGTTTTGTGCTGGTCGTGTGCTGACGCTGTGCTGGGACTGTGCTGGGACTGTGCTGAGACGTTGTCGTCGACTGTGTCGTCCGGCTGGTCGTCTCCCTGATAAATATCATAATTACAGATGGTTATTACGGTCACCCCCTTGTCGGACCGTGTGCTGATCATTCCCTCTTTCTCGCACCGACCCAAGTAACCCCTCACCGCTCCTACGCTCCAGTCCCAAGTTTCGGCCAGAAAACGAAGGGAAGCCGCGAGCTCCCCGCGCTCGAGATCAACGAAGAATTGGCCGAACCGGCGCTGGCGCGGTTTCCACGCCGCCTCCGCGATCATCCAGGTAAACGCTTCTCGCTCCGAGAAAGCCGCAGGCCGGAAGAACTCGTGCCTGAAGAGCGAGCGGTAGAGCTTGATGTAGCCGCGACCTGCCAACGGTGATGATTCCCTGAGAAAGCGTCCGGCGCCCGATCCGGCAGCGCCACGTTATGTCGCTACATACCCCGTCTAAAAAATCGCTACAAGGTGTGTTGACAGTAATCGCTACACCATGTATCGATTTTTCTGCCACGGGAGATCTGACGACAATGACCACCACCCCGACCATCGCGACGAACCGCCGGAACTCAGCCGGCGTGAAGTATTCGTCCGATCAGTACCGGGCCGGTGGCGACCGCATCATCTGGATCGATGGGTTTGTCGACGAGATCACCCTGCGGGTCGTTGCCGAGATCCGCGCCGCCGGCTTCAAGGCCTGGCGGACGAAGGACCAAGTCTGGGCCCTCAACTCCGACGCCGCCGCGATCGCCGCCCTCAAGATCTCGACCGACCGGGTGTCGGCATGATCGAGGCTATCCTCTACCCCTCCTGTGCGATTATCGCCGGCAGCATCGGCTACGTCGTTTGCTCCCTGATCAATGGGAGCGAGAAAGAATACCTTCGCGAGCGGTGCGGGGAGCTCGAGAACGCCCTAGACGACGCCGGGCGCACGCTCCTCTGCCATGGCTTCCGCCATGCCGCCCAGCAGGCGATGAAGGCCCTCGGCCGTCCCGTTTTGGAGGACGCCGAATGTTGACGCGTTACGTCGCGACCTTCAGCAACGGCGAGACCATTACGTCACCGAGCCGATGCAATGCGGCACGCACGCACGGTTGGCTCGCGCGCGGCCGGCTGGCGAGCGGCAAAGCGTGGTCGATGTCGGGCTTCTCAAGGACCGGCGAGATCAACGCGCGAAAGGCGATGGCGATCTCGACATCGCACCTCCACAAGACCGAGGGCGTCACGTTTGAGATCGAAGAGGTTCAACCGGCCACCGCGGTTGTCGGCGAGGCTGTGGCAGCATGATCGCGCTCGACACCCAGAAGATCATCGACGATCTCAGCTTCCGCGCCGCCTGGCTCGAGAAGACCGTCAAAATGAACATCGAGCGGTTGCAGGCGATGGCAGCCAGGGCTGGTAACGGTCCGTCCGACGCCAGGGACCTGCTCGAGGACACCATCAAGAGCTTCGGCGAGCTCCAGGTCTGCGCGGCAGATCGCGCCCGCGTGTTCAATGCGGAGCCAGCTGTCGTCATTGCTTTGCGGCCGGCCGCCAAGGCACAGCCGCGTCCAGAATTGGTGACGTCATGATCGGCGTCGCTCAACATGAGGAGCAAGACTATGCAGGATGGTCCCGGAATTCTCGGCACCACTCAGAAGGATCGTCTTACCGGGTACGTCGGTGTGGCAACGGGCTACGTCCAGTACATCAGCGGCTGCAACCAGGTCCTGGTGGTGCCGCAGATGAATGCCGACGGCAAGCTTCCGGAATCGCACTGGTTCGACGTGCAGCGGCTGGAGCGCGTCGGCACGGAGCAGATCGTGCTCGACAACACGAAGACGCCGGGGTTCGACAAGGAACCGCCGAAGCGCTGACTTCTAAGACCAATTTCGACGCGCGGTGGAGCAGCCCGGTAGCTCGTCAGGCTCATAACCTGAAGGTCGACAGTTCAAATCTGTCCTGCGCAACCAATTTCAGTTCGGGTGATGGCCTTGGCATCCATGAGCCCGGGTCAAAGACACGGGGCGGTCGCATCGCGACGCCTGCTCCGTCGGGAAGGACGGCTGAAGCCGCTATGTGCCCCGCCGTCACCCGACCCCACTCGATTGCGCGAGGTGCAACCCCTCGCGTGGCGACCGGCAGTGGGAGCAATCCCGCGCGCACTCGTGACGTCCCTGCCAGAGAGGAAAGTGGTTCGCAGCCGAACGGCAGCGTTCAACACCCACCTGTGACACGAGCGGGCCGACCGCGATCTGAGACACGTGCTCAGGCCGCCGTTGGTGGTGCAAGAAAGGACCGGTCGGTCGCCCGGATTTCGAATACTGCCCGCCTTGCGGTGCAGATGCTGCGGCCGGCGCGCGCTCGCCGCGGACAGGCAGCGAGCTCCTCGGTCTGCACGCGGGGCTTCGGCCGCCGCGCCTGGACAGCGGGGACCAGCGGGGTGGCTGCGGCTCCCGGCTCCTGCCGCCTCCCCTTCCAAGGATCTCGCATGTCCGAACCATACGTGCGCCCGCTTGGCGTCAGCCTGATGTTCGCATCGCGCACCGAGATCGAGGCTGCGCCGGCGGCGGAGCGCGAGGCCTATCTCCGCATCGTCGAAGCGATCCTGGCGGATCCCGCATCCTGCGATATGCGCCGCGAGAACGACGACGACCTCGCGCGCGAGTCCGCGCTCGACGCAAAGCTTGCCGGCATCAACAACGACTGGGTTTCGCGCTGAGCGGGCCTGGTCACAACCGAGGAGGTGAAACATGAGCGTGCGTAGGAAACCACCGGCCGCACAGACGGTCGCGCCGTCCGCATTGCAGCGGCACTTCGTTGGATGTGTCGAGGACGCGATCCTTCACATCGGTCTGGCCGAGATGAAGAAGGTCATCGCTCGCCACACCAAGACCAAGCGCAAGTAGCCCGCCATGAAGCGCACCGCGATCATCGTTGTCCAAACTGCCGTGATCGCGGGGCTGCTTCTGCGCGGCGACAGCCTTGAAGGCTTCGGCATGGGGCTCGTCCTCGGCTTGGTGTGGGGTGCGCTTGTCGGCGCCGCCTTCATGTTCCGGGAGCGCCAGCCGACATGACGTCCCTCCTCCGCGAAACCGCGACCTTCTTCGTGACGGTCGCCTTCATCTTCACCGTGGTCACGGCCACGGCCCAGCACCTTTGAGGTTCGCTCGATGGCTGACCAGCACCGGCCCGTAATGAGTCCCGAGACGCTGACCCGGCTCGCCGGCGCCATGACGGAATTTGCGACCGCATGGGCCGCGGACGTTGAGGCGTTGCGCGCGGCCGAGAACGAGCTCGCCACCACGACGTCCCTGCTCGACACCTCGAATATGCGTCGTGACGACCTTCAGGGTGATCTCAATTCCGCGCTCGCGGACAACAAGCTTCTCCTGGATCGGAATGCCTTTCTCGAGGCGCAGATCCAACTGATCGCCGACCGCGCCCAGGATGCCGAGAACGGCATGGCTGCAGTCCGCCAGCGCGTCGACGCCACGGTGCGCGGCGACGGCACTGTGCGCGAACGCGCCTCCGCGGCGCAGCCGGCGGCTCTGAAACTCGCGGCGGAGCCAGGTTCGACGAGCGAGCGCCTGGCCGGCCTCGCGCGGGAACTGGAGGCAATCCGCCCGGTCGCGCCGGCGGCGCCGCGCCAAGTCCGCGAACTCGATGCCGACAAGCCCGACGGCACAGACCTTCCGCAGGATCCGCCGCCAATCGCGCATCGCACGATGCCGCCGTCAAACGACTTCATCCGCCAAGCCGCGCAGTAGGACCGCAAAATGACCGACGACCAGCCGCTCCGCATCCTCAGCCTCGACGTCGAGAACATCCTTCGAGTGGTCGCCGTCCGCGTCCGCCCCGACGGCAAGGTGGTCGAACTCACTGGGCGGAATCGTCAGGGGAAGAGCTCAGTCATCGAAGCCATCTGGATGGCTCTCGGCGGCGAGAGGCTGATCCCAACCGATCCGATCCACGACGGCGCCGAGGTCGGCCGCATCGTGCTCGACCTCGGCGATGATGCCGGCACGCAGTATCGCGTTGCCCGTAAAATCGTGCGGGCCGACAACGAAAAGGGCTTCGCCACCAGCCTGACGATCGAGGGAGCCGACGGGAAGCGGTTCACGAACCCGCAGAAGATCCTCAACGGCTTCATCGGTGCCCTGAGCTGTGACCCACTCGACTTCATCGCGATGAAACCGCAAGAGCAGTTCGACCTGCTCAAGCAATTCGTCGCCGGCGTCGACTTCGACAAAATCGCCAAGGCTAACGACGACGATTTCAAGACCCGGACCGACGTCAACCGCGACGCCAAGGCCAAGCGGGTGCAAGCCGACGGGATTCGGATCGATCCCGACGCGCCGACCGAGCGCCAAGACGAGGGCAAGCTTGTTGCCGAGCTCGCCGCCGCCGGCGAGGCGAACGCCGCCGCGGAGCGTTTTCGCTCGGGCCTCGCCGCCAAGAAGGTGCGCGCTGAGGCTGCCGACGCCGCGGCGGAGGCTAACCGAAAGCGGATCGAAGAGCTCCGGAAAGAGATTGCTACTCTCGAAGTGCTCGCTGATCAGACGGATGCGGAGGCCGCGGATCTTAGGCTCGAGATCGCCGAAGCCGGCGACTGCCCGGTCCCGGTCGACACCGCTGATCTTACGGCCCGCATCAATGCCGCCCGCGATGCCAATGCTCGCTTCGATGTCGCGGAGCGCGCCCGTGCGGACCGGACCCGTCTGGACTCCGAAGCCGCGACCCTGGAGAAGCGGGCCGACGAGTTGACCAAGGTGATGGCAGACCGCACTGCGGCCAAGGAGAAGGCGGTTGCCGAGGCCAAGATGCCGGTTGCTGGCATCTCGTTCGGCGACGGCGCCATCCTGCTCGACGGGCACCCCCTCGCCCAAGCCAGCCAGGCGCAGAAGCTCAATCTCGCCATCGCGATCGGGGTCGCGCTACAGCCGCGGCTCCGCTTCATCACGACGAAGAATGCCGCGCTCCTCGACAAGGATTCCTGGAAGGCGCTCGTCGACCTCGCGGAACAACAGAACCTGATGATCATCGCCGAAACGGTCCAGTCAGATCGACCGACCGCGGTTGTCATCGAAGACGGTCGCGTCGCGAAGCCAGTCGCGTAAGCAGCGGAGTGAACCGGCATGTTCGATTTCTTCGCCGCCTTCCGACCACGACCTTCAACACCCTGGGATCGGGCTCCTCCCTGGGCGCTGGAGTTGCGCAACATGATGAAGCGAGCCCTTGGTAACGAAGAGGAACTGATGTCCCAGGCCCAAGATCTCGACAGTGCCGTCCAGGCGCTGACCATTGGCTTTGCTGCGCTCGACGCCGCGATCCAGCCCGCTCTCCAGATCATCGCCGATAACTCCAGCGGCAATCCGACCATCGCAACCGCGATCGCGAACATTCAGGCCATCACCGGCAAGATGGCATCGGATGCCGCCGCTCTGACCGCCGCGGTCCCGGGTGCGACCACCGTTCCGGCTCCGGGCCCCGTCACGCCGGTTGTCGATGCCCAGCCGGACGCCACCCTGCCGTCGATCGACGCCCCGACGATCACTGCACCCGACGCGACTCCGCCGACCTCCTGATCGTTCGACCGACACCGCCGTGCGGGTTTAGCGCTCGCACGGCAATTCCCCCTTCAATCTGGAACGCCGAAATGAATGCCCTCGTCTCAGCCCCGCGCAGCAACGACACCGTCCGTCATGAGGATGGCATCTATTTTGGCCTCTCCGAGGTGGCCTACCACGCCGATAAAGCGCTGGGGTCGAGCTCGCTGAAGGAACTCGTCCTCGATCCTGTCGAGTACCAGGACGACCAGCTCAACCCGGGCGAAGAGAAGGAAAGCATGGCGCTCAAATGGGGCCATGCAATCCATTGCCGCGCCTTAGAAGGGCGGCTCTCGCTCGCGGAGCGGTTCGCGATCGCGCCCGAAGTGGCCGACTACAAGGGGGCCTTGGTCACGATGTCCGACTTGCAGCGCCATTGCAAAACGATCGGCATCAAGCCCGGCACTAAGAAGGAAGAGGCGATCGCCAACATTCGCGCGGTCGACAAGGAAGCCGTGATCTGGGACGAGATCGTGGCGAAGTTTGCGGCCGACAATGTTGGTAAAGAAATTCTGCCGCGGACCGCGCTCAACCAAATTGAGAAGGCGGTCCGCTGGATGCAGCGGTCGAAAAAGATCGCCCCGGTAATGAAGGACGGCACGTTTGTTGCCGGCGCCAGCGAAGTCAGCATCTTCTATACCGAGAACGGCGTCCGCCTGAAGGCGCGCATCGACCATTTGCTTTCCCACGCCGTCGTCGACTTGAAATCGTTCCGGCCTTTCTACCGCGAGAATCTGATCGAGGCCGCTAAGAAGGCGGTCAGCCGCGTGCGGTACGACCTTCAGGCAGGCGCCTACATCAAGGCGCTGCGCGCCGCAGCGAGGCTTTTTGCCGAGGGCAAGGTCTTCAATTGCACCTATCGGCCTGAATTCCTCGAGGAGGTCTTCAAGGCACTGGCACTAGCGGAGAAGCAGCCAGGCTCCGACGACGCGATGAAATGGGTCTGGGTCATGATCAAGGCCAACGGCGCCCCGCAATCCGTCGTCGGCGAGTTTGATCTCACCAGCATGATCTTTCGCCAGGCAGTCGTCGATGTCGAGCGCGCCATCGGCGAGTACCGCCAGTTCACGGAGACCTTCGGGCCCGATGCCGAATGGGTGCGCGAAGTCCCGGCCCAGCTCTGGGGCGATACCGACTTCAGCCCTTACGCCTTCCTTTGAACTGAGGACCGCAAATGAACCAGCAAGTCATCCCACCGTCGGAAGCCGAGCAACTCGACAAGCGCGAGATGGTGCCGGCAAATCTTGTCGACACAACGCTGCCGACCATCCTCAAAGCCGAGATCGATAGCCAGATCGCGACGGCCAAAGCGTTCCCGCGGAGCATCCACAAAGCGATCGACAGCATCGTTACGCTGGCCACGTTGGATGAAGAAACCGCGGCGGAGTGCCTTTACGCCTTGGTGCGCAGAAAGAAGCAGCAGCGCAGAGGCGGTCCACAGAACGAAGCCGAAGCGGAAACCGAGAATAAGCCGATAGAAGGCCCGAGCATCCGGCTCGCCGAGATCGCGGCACAGTGTTGGGGCAACAATCGCATCAAGGCGCGCGTCATCACCGTCAATCGCAAGGAAGGATGGGTTGAGGCGCTGGGCGTCTTCCATGACCTTGAAACCAACATGGCGTCGGAAGCTACGATCCGTCGCAACATCTTGACCTCGACCGGACGCGTCTTTTCCAACGACATGATCACGGTGACCGGCAATGCCGCAGCCGCGATTGCAAAACGTAACGCGATTCTTGCCGGCATTCCACGTGGCGTCTATCGCAAGGCCTATCAGGAAGCACGCGCTATCGTCGCCGGCACCACAGCGACGCTCGCACAAAACCGCGAGAAGGCGATCGCGGCGTTCGCCGCATTCGGCGTTACCGCTGAACAGATCTTCGACGTACTCGACGTCGACGGCGAAGGCGATATCAAAGTCGACCATATCGCTACCCTTCGCGGTATGTTTGCTTCAATCAAGAATGGCGAAGCCACCGTTGAGGAGATGTTTGCGAAGGAGAAGCCTACAGAGGCTGATCCCGACCGCAATCCCCTCGTGAAGAATGGCGGCGCCGGCGCCAACGATTCCATCAGCACCGGAGGTCAATCGAATGAAGTAAACGGCAATACCGACAAGGGAGATCCGCGTGCGGATGGCACCTCGTCGACCGAGAATCGATCTGCAGCTGTGCAGCAGGACAGCCAGGCCGGGGCAGCGCCGGCCAACGAAACAACCCGACAGGCATCGGCTCCTCCAGCCCCCGCCGATGCCGGGGCGAGCACCTCCCACCCCGAGGGCTCGCCCCAACCTGATCTGCTGTCCGGAGCGACCACCCGTGACGGCAGCGGCCAGCCAGCCGACCGGCAGGCTGAGGGGGCGGTCGACTCCCGTGGCGGGACAACGACCGCCCCTACCCGCCACCCCGCGAGCCCGGAGCGCTTGCAATCTTACAGCAAGGCGCTCGCCACGATCGAGAACGGGGGCCCGGCCAAGCTCGGCAAGCAAAGCACGGCGTGGATCACGCGCAACGG